>CAYNFU010000021.1:0-13417 GCA_964396785.1 uncultured Gammaproteobacteria bacterium
GCCGGACACCGCTCAGAAGCTGAAGCTACTAGCTTTTCGTATCTAGTCTACGAACGGACAGAGGATACTATTGACCTGTCCTAGGTTAAAAGATAACATCTCGCCATGGTTGAGTACCTAAATTTACTTGACAGAACTCTTACAAAAGGTGTCCCCAGGCATGGTGAAAAACCAGAAGGAACGCTCACAATTTTTGGGGATCAAGTTCAATTTGATTTTCAGGACGGCTTTCCCCTGATAACCGTCAGAGATTTGCGGGCATCTTGGGAAAGAATAATTACCAGAGAACCTCTCTGGATACTCTCCGGCAGCACAAGTGCGAAAGAAGCAGAAGAGAAATTCGGATTAACTTTGTGGACTAGATGGGCAGAGGATTCTAGAAAAAAACTAGGTACCCCCGAGGGAGAACTGGGTCCGGTTTATGGTTACCAATTAAGACATTGGAATGGCCGAACCGATCAGTTAAAAGAAGTCATAGAAATGTTGAAAAGGGCGCCTGAAACCCGCCGGGCAGTAATCAGTTTATGGAATCTCGAGGATGTAGAAGTTGGAGGGGTTAAGCGTGTCAATGTAGCCAATTGTATTTCCCAAATCCATTTCGCTCGCATGAAATACAGAGTTCGAGACGGAGAGTATGAAGAGAGACTCGATATGGCTATGACCCATAGAAGCGCCGATCTTCCTGCTGGAGCTCCGCACGATTGGGCAGTTTGGGGATTAATTCAAATGCTAGTGGCCAAGGAATTAGGCATTCCACCGGGCACACTTACCGCCCACATTGAAGACGGTCAGATCTATGAAATGCAAATTGAAAAAGTCAAGGAGTTACTAAAAAGGCAGCCTCTTCCCAGAGCAACGGTTACTATAGAAGGCTCCCCTTCCGCTACAATATATGAGGGTCATAAGCCCTCAGATTTCAAACTAAATAACTATCAAGCTCACGAAAAAATGTTCATGCCCGTGGCAACCTAACTTGTCAGTCTCTTAAGGGTAATCTTATTTGTATCAAATAAATCGGATACTTCACCTAGCCCGTAAGAATCTTGACCAAAAACAATAGTCCTCACTCCTGCGGAAATTAAACTTAGTGCACAGGACCGACAGGGAAACTTTGTCAGGTAGGCCGTAGTCCCCTCTAAAGAGATTCCCCTTTTTGAAGCTTCTGCCACACCAACCCTTTCGGCGTGTAGTGAATCGCAAAAATGCATTCTTTCACTTGAATTTAGAGATAATTCTCTAAAATTTATAGGTATCCCCTCACAATTAGAATTATTAAAACTGGTTGATGCACTCTCTATCAACACTTCTCCATCTTTAACAAAAACACATCCGGCAGGGTCTTGCCAACAATTGCTTGTTTCAATCACCTTTTTCGCTCTATCAATCATCGTCCTATCAAACGGATCTGCGGTTTCAGCTATATGTAATGGAGCTTCCTCAGTTTCAGATTGTGTTATCGTTTCTATCTCGCCCCATGTTACCGGGCCGTTAATCCGGATAATGGCCCAATTTTTGCCCAACTCTTGCCTCGCAGTTTCATAATCTATGGGCATAACCCCCTCAAGCCGGTCGGCAATTGAAGATAATACTTGGACTTTTGCCCAGCCCCTAAAGCCTTTCTGATATTGTTTATCCGGAATAGCCAAAACGGTTCTCATTCCAGAGTTTGCGATATCTTCCTGAAGCTTTCGAAAAGTAGCACAGCTTATTGCCCCTTCGTCACACACCAGTAACATAAGCTGGGATCTTTTGTCTTGATCAAACTCTAGAGGACTAACTCTCCTAAGCTGCTCTTTCATTTTTTTAGGGCTCTTCTTAACTTCTTCGCCAATTTTAAGGGTTCAACTTTAATTTCCTGATAATGCCAAGTGTTTAGGCCTTCGATATAAGGCATAACGTTCCAATGTAAATGTTTTACCGTCTTTCCAGCTAATTTTCCCTCTCGTAATATTATCCAGTAATTTTGAATTCCCATCCCCCGCTTTAGAAGTCTTATCCCCTTCCTTATCAAGCGATCGCTCGTCAATAAGTCCTCGGAAGTTAAATCCTGGTAACTTTCGATGTGTCTTTCAGGAAGAACTAATAATTGGCCATCAATATAGGGGTAAATATTCACAGTTAAAACCCAGCTATCTTGTCTCGTAACAACGTACTTATCTCTTAAGTCACAAAAAATACACTTGGCTAAATTCTGGGCAATTTCGCGATATCTTCCTTCCAGTCTTGCGCTTGACTTAACAGGCTCGTCACTCATTTAGAATTTGAGGCCCTCATTCACAAGTCTAGGTAATTCTCGCGCTAACCTTTCCACAGCCCTTCTACTTATGCTTTCTATTATTGTTGATGTTGAGACGGTGGGTCCTTGCCGTGCTGCATAAAATACTTTTCCCCCAATTTCCGCCATTGCTACTACTTCTTGTTTTGTAGCAATATCTCCTTCCCAGCTCCCTTCTACACATAGATAGGAATTAGGTTTTAAGATTTTAATTGTTTCTGCCCCAGTATTTTCGTCGAAAAATGTTATGTAGTCTACTATTCCTAAAGAGCTTAACATTTCGGCTCTCTTGTTTTGATCTAAAATCGGTCTATTTTTGCCTTTTAGACGTCTTACCGAACCGTCTGTGTTAACACCGGCAATTAATATGTCTCCCAAAGACTTTGCCAGCTGTAAGTACCTTGAGTGGCCGATATGAATCATGTCAAAGACCCCTGTAGTAAAAGAAATACTGTTACCTCTTCTTCTTAAAAAATTGCCTAGCTCCGCGAGCTCTTTTCTGGGGATTAACTTCCGTGTCAAAGAAGGTGATATCTCCGAATCGCTAAGACCTTTAAGATAGTCCACCTCGATTCTCCTACCGTTTAACTTAATTCTTAGATTCTTAGGAGACATAAAATCAAAACACTTTTAGCAGACGGGGCTAATAAAATCAATTGGTAGTTTTTGTTTCTTCTTTATTTATTGTCGCTTTCGGGTTTCTCCAACTGGCAAAATCACACTTGGGATAGAGGGAGCAGCCGAAAAATCTCTTTCCCTTTCCGGTTTTTTTAACAATTACATCACCTTTTCCACATTTCGGGCATTTCATCCCTATTTTTTCAACATATTTCTCTGTAAATTTACAGTCGGGAAATCTCGAGCAGGAAATAAACTTTCCAAATCTTCCGATTCTAACAACGAGTTCCCCTTTTCCACACTCTGGACACTTCCTGCCCAATTTTTCAACTTCAATTTTTACTCTTTTGGCGTGCTCCGTAACTGAGTCAAGTTTTCCCGAAAAAGGAGTCCAAAACTTTTTTATACTATCCTGCCAAGACACTTTTCCATCGGCCACTTTATCAAGGTCCCCCTCCATCTCGGCGGTAAATGCATAATCAAAAAGTTCTTTGAAGTTTGGCAGCAAAAAGTCGTTAACCGCGACCCCGATCGGTGTCGGGAAAAATTTTCCCTCTTTTTTTTCAACATAATTTCTAAATTGAATTGTGGTAATTATTGGGGCATAGGTTGAGGGCCTTCCGATTCCCAATTTTTCGAGCGTTTTTATTAGAGAAGCTTCGTTATATCTGGCAGCGGGCTCGGTGAATTTCTGATCAGAGTTAACTTTTATTAAAGATAGTGCTTCATTCGCCGAAACTTTAGGAAGTATCGCTTCCCCATCTACGTCTTTTTTCGCAGGGATAACCTTCTTCCACCCGTCAAATTTTATGACCTGCCCAGAGGCTCTTAATAAGTACGCCTCCCCATTTTTGGCCAAGACATCGATGGTTGTTTCATCATAGACGCTTGAGGTCATTTGGCTTGCAATAAATCTTCGCCAAATAAGCTCGTACAATATTGAAGCGTCGTTGCCGTATTTTTTGCTTTTTATTGCTTCGGCCTCAAGTCCCAAGTTTGTCGGGCGTATCGCCTCATGTGCTTCCTGAGCGACTTTGGAGGTAACTTTATAAAATCTGGGAGTCGGGGGAAGGTAATCTTTGCCGAATTTTTCTTGAATATAGCTTCTTACCTTCTCAAGAGCTCCTTTTGCAATATACGCCGAGTCGGTTCTATGGTATGTAATGTTACCCCTTTCATATAGCCTCTGGGCAATAGACATAGTTCTTTTTGCAGACCAGCCGAATACTCTTGCTCCCGCTTGAGCCAGGGTCGAAGTTGTAAATGGAGGGTACGGGTTTTTTCGAACCTCTCTTTGTCTAACATCTGAAACTTGGTATTTGGATTTCTTTAAACTGGCGACAATTGCGCTTGCCTCTCTGGTATTTTTTACATCAACATTTTTGTCCCCGCTTCCAATAAATCTCACTATAAATTTTTCAGCTTTCTTGGAACTTACTTCACACCAAATTTCCCAATACTCAAGAGGTTTAAATTTCTCAATTTCTCGCTCCCTTTCAACAATAAGCCTTACCGCAACAGTTTGGACACGACCGGCTGATAACCCTCGTCTTACTTTTTTCCAAAGAAGGGGTGAAAGTTTATAGCCTACCAGACGGTCTAACACCCTTCTGGCAATTTGGGCGTCGACCAAGTTTTTATCGACGGCTCTTGGGTTCTTTATTGCCTCGTCAACCGCCTCTTTAGTAATTTCATGGAAGGTAATTCGGGTTTCTTTGCCAACGAGCATTTCTGAAACGTGTGCCGCAATTGCCTCTCCCTCGCGGTCTGGGTCTGTTGCAATAAAAATTTTGTCAGCCTTTTTTGCAAGTTTTTTTATCTCGTCAACCGCCGCCTTCTTCTTTTCAACATCTTGGTATTGGGGGGCAAAATTTTTCTCAACGTCAACTCCCAAAGTATTTTTGGGTAAATCCTTAATGTGTCCCATTGTGGCCGCGACTTCATAACCCTTTCCCAAAAAACGGCCGAGGGTTCTTGCTTTAGTTGGCGATTCAACAATTATCAGATTCATAGTTTTTTCTTATTATCGTTCCAGGATATTTTAAACGAGTCCATTTCCTTGATATTAGTCAGTCTAACAGAAACATTCCCTACTCCAAAGAAGATATTCTAGCAGTATCGTCAAGTTGCGGCTTTAACCCCAATATTATTCGAACCTCTACTAGCAACATTATCCATTCCCATCTCCTCCAAAATATCTCCTAGAGAGGTTACAGGTATTGCTCCATTCTTGAGAAGGAAATGCGGAGCGGCCGAGTTTGGAGAGTAGATTGGGCCAGGAACTGCAAAAACCGCCCTTCCCTGTTCTGCCGCTTGCGAGGCGGTGGAGAGCGTCCCACTTCTTGCGGCTCCTTCGACAACAAGTACTCCCTTTGCAAGACCAGAAATTATCCTGTTTCTGGCTGGAAAGTTGTTCTTAAGCGGTGGATAACCGAGGGGGTATTCTGAAATTAAGGCGCCTCCCAAGCTGACAATCTCTTGGGCAAGTTTTGTATTTTCCGGGGGGTAGAGGGTATCGAGCCCGCACCCCAAAACTGCAACCGTCTTTCCTCCGGCTCTTATTGCCCCCCAATGGGCGGTTGTGTCGACTCCGCGGGCTAAACCTGAAATAATGCAAATTTCCATGCTTGCCAGTTCCATAGCAAATCTTTCTGCAATTTCTTTGCCATAAGGAGTCATTTTTCTTGATCCGACAATTGCCAGAGCCGGTTCTAAATTTTTTATATTCCCTTTGAAATATAAAAGTAATGGTGAGGAGTCAATTTCTGTGAGAGCCTGAGGATAATTCTTCTCTCCCTTGGTAACAACGTCAATCTTTAGCCTCCTTAAGTTTTTTAGATACCTGCTCAAATTGAAAGCCCGTCTATAAGTTAGGAACCGGATGAGGCTTTCCTTACCTAGTCCAATGTTTTCAAGAACCGCATGACCTGCTCCCCAGGACTCCTTTGCACTTCCGAAATATGAAATTAGTAAATTAAGCCTTACTGGCCCGAAGGGAACAAAACTGGTAAGGGCGATCAGGGCTTCTTTCTCAGTCATTGCTACCTTTCCCATACCAGAAGTCAAAAATTTCTCTGGCAACGGGTCCAGCAACTCTCGAGCCTTCACCCGCTCCTTCAACCAAAACAGTCATTATGATATCGGGAAACTCCTGTGGTGAAAAAACGCTGAACCAGGCGTGGGTTTTGGCGTCGACATTTGTTTCGGCTGTTCCGGTTTTGCAAGATACTCTCGGTTCAAAATCAAAAAAAGTAAAACCAGTTCCACCAGAACTACAGGCTTCATTCATTCCCTCCCTAACTAAATCCAAATTCTCTTTTTTAATTTCTAAGTCCCTGCATTCCCCTTGAACGGCAATTTTTGGATTACATATTTTTCCCGTAGCAATGGCTGATATGGCTCGATTAACCCCTATGAGGGTTAAGGCAAGATCTCCCTGTCCAATTGCAACGTGGTAAGTATTCCCCAAAAACCACCTCTCTCCTTTTACCCTAGCTTTCCATTCGGGAGTTGGCACAAGCCCGGAAATCTCTCCCGGTAAATCAATCCCAGAAACTTCTCCCAATCCAAATTTATTTGCCCAGGAAGCCAGAGTTTCAATTCCCACAAATTCCCCCAATTTATAGAAAAATGTGTCGGTTGAACGTGCAAGAGCCCGAGTAATATCGATATTGCCTTCAGTTCGCCCGTACTGGGTAAAATACCAGTTTGAGTAGGAAAAAGTTCCAATGGTGATTACCCCCGGGTCCTCAAAGACAAAGTCTTTATCAACCTTACCCTCTTCAAGGGCCGCAACAGCTACTATTGGTTTAAACACACTTCCCGGGTGATACATTCCGCCGATGGCTCGATTAAAGAATGGCAGATCGACGTCTTTTAACGCCTCCTCGACTTTGTCTGCTTCTTTCTTTTGGGTCATAATATTGGGGTCAAACGAAGGATAGGAAAAAAGAACGAGTACTCTCCCTTTAGCATCAGTCGCAACCACCGCCCCTTTTTTTCCGTTCATAGCTTCTGCCGTCTTTAGCTGAAGGGGAGCGTCAATTGAAGTCTTTAAATCCTCCCCTGCGATTGGCTCCTTTCTTCCAAGAGTTCTTACCCTCCGACCACTCGTATCGACTTCAACCAGCTCCTCTCCGTCGACCCCCGCCAAAATACATTCATAAACCTCCTCAAGCCCCGCACGTCCGACCAGAGCTCCCAATTTCCTCGGGCCCTTCTGGGGACATTCGGCATTTACCTTACCCAATTCTTCCTCACTAACTTCTCCTAAATACCCGCTTACGTGTGCAAACTCGTATCCGTATTTATATTCCCTTTCCCATTCGCTGATTATTTCCTCAAGTGGCGCCCCCTCGGTTTCGGAAATTTTCTCGTAGCCCTTCTCGGGGTCAAAAATAACCCTTTTTGCTACTTCCTTATTGCCCACTAAAACTTCTCCACCGCGGGCGATGATATTGCCTCTGGGAGCGGTAATTGGAACTCTCCTTACACGATTTCCTTCAGAAAGCGCGCGGTAGTATCCCCCTTTTATGATTTGAAGTTCAAGAAGCCGGCCGAAAAGAACTAGAAAACCTAAAATCATTAGTCCCCTCAAAAACCAAGAAAGCCAACTTTGAACTTTTGAAGACACATAAGTTTCCATTTTAAAAGCCCCGACTGACCCTAATTTTCCCCAGAAGCCGAGCGTCCTCTAAAACCTTTGCACACCCGCGAACGACACAAGTTAAAGGATCCTCGGCAATTGCCACTGGCATTTTTGTCTCCTCCCCAACTACCTTATCAATTCCAGGTAGTAAACTTCCACCCCCGGCCATAACAATTCCTTTTTCCATAATATCTGAAACAAGCTCTGGAGGCGTCTCTCCGAGGCAATCAGAAACCGCCGAGATAATCTCCTGCAGAGTTGGTGCGAGAGCCTCTCTTATTTCACTACTCGAGAGTTTTACCGACTTGGGAAGACCGGTTTCCAAGTCCCTTCCCCTAACCACGGCGAATCTTTCCTTTTCCTCGGCTTTGGCGCTACCGATTGAAATTTTGACCTCCTCGGCGGTGGGCTGACCAAGAAGTAGAGAGTACTTGAGGCGTACATAGTTTATTATCGCCTCGTCCATTTCATCCCCAGCAATCCTGACCGAGCGCCCTAGGACTATTCCACCCAAAGAAATTACCGCAATTTCGCTCGTCCCACCCCCAATGTCTACTACAAAAAGTCCCTCTGGTTCCTCTACAGGAAGACCCGCGCCAATTGCGGCTGCCATTGGTTCCTCAATAAGGTGCGCTTCTCGGGCCCCCGCAGAGAGAGCCGCATCAGCTACCGCCCTCCTTTCTACTTCGGTTACCCCAGACGGGATACCTATGACAATCCTGGGCCTGGGAATTTTTGGAATAACTCCCCCTGACTCGTGAACCTTCTTTATGTAATGGGCTAGCATCGCTGCGGTTGCGTCAAAATCGGCAATTACTCCGTGCCTTAGAGGCCTTATTGTCTCAATTGTTGCTGGAGCACGCCCGAGCATCTTTTTAGCAGATGTTCCAATCGCTAGAATCTCCTTGGTTCTTTTGTGCCTTGCAACTACCGAGGGCTCACGAATAACAATCCCGCGCCCGGCAACCCAAACGAGGGTGTTTGCGGTACCCAAATCAATTCCCACGTCGTGGGAAAAAAATCCAAATATTTTATTTATGAAAGGTAAGGCCATAAAAACTAACTCTTAAAATTTGCTCCACAAGTATAACGACGGAGGCAAGCTTTGCAAAGACCAAATCCCTTTTATTTTGCCTTCTAAACGTGTAAATTGGGCATATGAAGAAATTTCTGGAAAAAGGGGTGGGGGTTGTCTTTAATATCCTTTTTTTCTTTACTCCACTAATACTTTTCCCCAAGACCTCGGAACTTTTTGAATTTAACAAAATAGTTTTCATCTATTTAACCACAATCCTAATAGTTACCCTTTGGCTGACAAAAATGGTTCTAGCCAAAAAAATCATATTCCGTCGCACAATAATAGATTTGCCTTTAATAATTTTTCTTATCTCTCAATTTTTAAGCTCCCTCACTTCAATAGATAGACATACATCTTTCCTTGGCTACTATGGTCGCTTTAACGGAGGGCTCCTCTCAACTCTCTCCTATTCACTTCTCTACTGGGCTCTAGTTTCCAATTTAAACGCCAAAGCTACCATTAAGGCTCTCTATTTTCTCTTTGCTTCCTCCTTCCTGGTAGCGATTTATGGGGTTTTACAGCACTTTGGAGTAGATAGTGACCTCTGGGTTCAAGACGTAAAAAATCGCGTCTTTTCAACACTCGGTCAGCCCAATTGGCTAGCGACGTTCCTTGCTGCCCTAATCCCTCTTTCTTGGGCTCTTTCCTTAAAAGAAAAAAGGTTAGCTTTCTGGGGACTATCTATTCTTTTTTTTATCGTCCTACTTTATACGAAGTCCCGCTCGGGCATCTTGGGTTTTTTCGTAGCTTTTATAGTCTTTTGGGGGCTTACCATTAAATCTAAACGGGGAAAATTTGGCAATTTAATAAAAACATTTTCACTGGTTACAGTTTCTTTCCTGGCTATTGCTTTCCTTGTGGGAACTCCGTGGACTCCCAACTTAGAAAATATAATTTCCCAAAATTTGCCCAGCGAATCCGAAAATATATTGCCCGCCGAGCCTGGAGGGACCGAATCGGGGGAAATAAGGAAAATCGTCTGGAAGGGGGCCATTGCGGTGTTTCGAAACTACCCGTTAACCGGAAGTGGGGTCGAGACTTTCGCCTATTCTTTTTATGAATTTCGTCCTAGGGAGCTTAATTTAGTTTCTGAATGGGATTTTCTTTTTAACAAGGCTCACAACGAATACCTCAATATGGGAGCAACGTCTGGCATACTTGGTTTAGCTAGTTATCTTATCCTTATTGGCTCATCCCTTTTTCTCATATTTAAAATAGAGAACCCCCTAAAGTATGCTCTTGGAGCGGGTTATATTAGTATTTTGGTTGTCAATTTCTTTGGTTTTTCAACAACCACAACTTCACTCCTTTTTTATCTTTTTCCTGGAGTTGCCATTGCAACCTCTGGACAAAAAGAGTTCAAAGTGCCAAGAGAAAAATTATCCGTTACCCAAAAGGTGTTACTCTTATTAACCATACCTTTAGTGGCCTATGTCCTATTTGCTATTTCAAAATATTGGTATTCAGATTTGCTTTTCGCAAAAGGTAGGATTTTGAGTGATGAAGAAAATTTTCAAGAGGCCAAAAGAACCCTTTCTTATGCAATTATGCTATCCCCCAATGAGGCAACTTTCCGTAACGAACTCGCCCAAGTCCTCTCATATGAATCTTTAGCCCTTAGTAAGAAGGGGGATGAGAAGGAAGCAGTTCGAATTGCCAATGAGGCGATCAAAACCTCACAAGAGGCCATCGGGATTTCACCCCGAAACTTACTTCTTTTAAGGGGAAGGGCAAGTATTCTTGTCAGACTCTCAGCGCTTGACCCAATCTATATTCACGAAGCCAAAGATACGATGCTTCAAGAGACCAAATATTCACCGACAGATGCAAAGCTTTTTTACAACCTTGGCCTTGCCTATGCCAGAATTGGACAGACTAATGATGCACTTTCCACGCTTGAGAAGACTGTAGCTCTCAAAGAAAATTACCGGGACGCAAGGTACGCTCTTGCCCTACTTTACCTTAGAGAAAATCGCCGAGAAGACGCCGCGGAAGAGCTTTCCTATATACTTACACACATTGACCCCGAGGACGCCCTAGTTCAACAAGAGCTTCACGAGATAACTGGAAAATAACTAGGGTATAATACTTAACTATGGTCAGAAAAATACTAGACGCCAAAGACCCTTACTTGAGGCAAGTGTCAAAGCCGGTAGGGGCTATTGATAAAAAGGTAGAGGGTCTAATTCGAGATCTCAAGGATACGCTTAGGATTCAAAAGGATCCTGAAGGAGTGGGTCTTGCCGCCCCGCAAATTGGAAAGAATGTGAGAATCTTCTATATCAGCCATAAAGGGGTTTCGGAAATTTTTATTAACCCTGAAATTGTCTCACTGGGACCTCTAAGAAAAGATCCCGAAAAAGAAAAAATCATGGAAGGTTGCCTTTCCCTCCCCCATTACTACGGACCCCTTGAAAGGGCCGGGAGTGTGACCCTCAAATACAGGGACGAAGAAGGAAACAAAAAAATAAAAACTATAAAAGGGTTCTTAGCCCAAATAATTCAGCACGAGGTAGACCACTTAAATGGAGTCCTTTTTGTAGATAGGATCTTAGAACAGAAGAAAAAACTCTATAAACTCATCGACGAGGAAGAATGGGAAGAAGTTGAAATATGAAGATAGTTTTTTTCGGAACTCCTGACTTTGTACTTCCTATTTTAGATCTACTTCATAAAACATTTAGAGATAGGTCAAACGAGTCAGGAGTCGTTGCGGTCGTGACCCAAAAACCCAAGCCCACGGGACGCGAGCAAAAATTGACTTATTCCCCCGTTGATACTTGGGCATACAAAAGGGGTATCGAAGTTATTCATGAACTAGCCAGTTCCCCTTCGGCAGATTTAGGGATACTCGCCGCATATGGAGAAATCATACCCCAAGCCGTCATAGATAAATTCAAATTTGGAATTCTTAACGTCCACCCATCACTCCTTCCCAAGTATCGAGGCGCCTCCCCCATCCAGGCAGCAATCGCCTCAGGTGATGCCCAGACTGGAGTCTCTATCATAAGAATTGATACGCAAATGGACCACGGGCCAATTGTCTCCCAGTTTAAAGAAGACATAGTGGGTACAGACACTTTGGAAACTTTAAGACTCAAGTTGTTTGAAAGGTCGGCTCAAGTCTTGGTAGAGCTTATTGCGCCCTTTATTCAGGGGAAAATTAACCTAAGGGAACAAAACCACGACGAAGCAACGTATACAACTCTAGTCAAAAAGGAACACGGTCTTATCCCTTCTAAATATATTAAAAAGGCTATTTTGGGTAAGGAAGCTGCGGGAAGTTGGGTTATTCCTTTTATTAAAGATTATTCTTTAACCCCGGCACCTAGGTCAATTGAGGCATTCATTCGTGCACTCACCCCCTGGCCAGGCGTTTGGACTCAGGTAAATCTCGCCGGTGACAAAAAACAACCCCCAAGAAGATTAAAAATCCTCAAGGCCCATTTAGACGAAGGCAGACTTATTTTTGATGAAGTTCAGCTTGAAGGAAAAAACCCAGTCTCTTGGGAAGAATTTCAAAGAGGCTACCCTACGGCTAAGCTTGAATAGGAAGGAATTCTACCGTCTTTTTTGAATCTTTTAATGCATTTTGCACAAAGCTTCATTGAAAGCCTCTTTCCCGAAAGAACTACAGAAACTTTTTGAAGATTGGGTTTAAAGACGCGAATAGTTTTTTGAGCGCGTTTTTTCCACCTTTTCCCGGCAACACCCCTCCCGTGCCTTTGGCTACGGCCGGCAACTGTCGTTTTTCCACAATTGTCACAAATGTAGGACATACTCTGGAATAGTAACTTGCCGGACATTATACTATGAATACTTTTTACGAACAATGACAATAATAGTTTGGATTCTGGCATTTTTAATTGCAATAACAATTCATGAGGCCGCCCATGCATACGTCGCCGATAGGCTTGGAGACCCTACCCCTAGGCTTCAAGGAAGGCTTTCCCTCAATCCTATCGTCCACTACGATCCAATCGGTACAACCCTTCTTTTTTTCTTGGTAATACTTCGAGCGGTCACTCAAAACCCCGCAATAATTCCTTTTGGTTGGGCAAAACCTGTCCGCTTTGACCCGTATAACCTGGCTAACCCCAGACGCGATTCTGCCCTTATTTCTCTTGCTGGGCCCGCCTCAAACCTCATTTTGGCAGCACTCATTTCAATTGTATTTCGCCTGACCTATACTCCATTCTCTCCACTTTCGTTTCTATATGCACTTGCCCTTCCTGTAATTTTTCTCAACGTGGCCCTTGCAGTATTTAATTTAATTCCTGTCCACCCCCTAGACGGAGGAAAAATCTTAGTGGGCCTATTACCTAGTAAGGAGGCTCGCGAGGCTGACCTTTTCCTTGGGCGCTACGGAATGATAATTCTATTTCTTCTTATATTTCCAACCTTCGGAGGAGCTTCCCCAGTATCTCTAGTAATTTCTCCAATAATCAATTTTCTTCTTAGCATTCTTGCCCCAGCCTCATCAATTATTTAGTTCTTAAAGCCCTTGACCGCATTTGATAGAATAGTAATGACCCTGCTAAGGGGTACCGAGGCAAAACTATCCTGACCACGTTTTCAATCGGGAGGGCGGAGTCCCGGCACCGTAAAGGTACTGGGCAGCTCACCCACCTGGAAGTTTTCCAGGACAGTTTTGCCCGATCCTGAAGCAGGGTCGTTCGTTTAGCTTCAATTTACCTCCTTTTTCTGGTATAATCTCCCTTGTGCCGAGGTAGCTCAGAAGCAGAGCAGGGCTTTTGTAAAGCCAAGGCCGGGATTGCAAAACTCCCCCTCGGCTCCA
>CAYNFU010000022.1:0-5972 GCA_964396785.1 uncultured Gammaproteobacteria bacterium
AATCGGGGAAATGCAGGAATTTTGGTTGAATCAACCCCCGGGTCAAATGTATATATTGCTGGCGAACAAGTAGGTCGCACTCCGTATGAGGCAAATCTTTCCCCCGGTGAAATAGTGGTGAAATTAATTCCTGATGCGGCTGACAGGGCACTTGCTCCTTTTGAAACCAAGGTTACATTAAGCCCCGGAATAAAAACCATAATAAGGAGGGAATTTGGAGAAACGGAAGAAGCCTCGGCTGGTGAGATAGTCTCTTTTGAAAAAGTCGGAGATAAAGAGGTAAGTATTTCGGTTGTAAGCGTGCCCAATTCAGCCCAAATAACAATCGATGGGGCGGTTAGGGGATTTGCGCCTTATAAAACTACTTCAATCTCCCCCGGAGAGCACTCCTTAGTCGTTTCTTCCCAAGGATATATAGATAGAACCATTACGGTTAAAGCGGCTTCAGGTTATAGATTAACGGCGGTTGTAAAACTTAAGCCAAGCGGTGAAAGTCTACCCGAGGAGAAAGTGGAAGGGGAAGAGGTTGAAAAGAAAATAATGGTCGAAATTCTTACTACTCCAACTGGATTTTTAAGGGTGAGGGAGGAGGCCTCAACTTTAGCCAAGGAACTTACCCAAGTTAAACCCGGCGAAAGATTTCCATTTCTTGAAGAGGATACTCAAGATAACTGGTTTAAAATTGAATACGAAGAAGGAAAAGAGGGTTGGGTAACTGGCCAATATGCTAAAAAGGTTGAAGTTGAGGTCGGCGCATCAGGAACACCTACTCCTTCCCCGACAAAGGCCGCAAGTCCCTCGGCAACCATTACCCCGACTAAAAAACCCACTCCTACGTTAACTCCAAAACCGACTGCTACACCTACTCCTTAACTTAGACGAATGAGGAAATTCCTCCGTAGAGGATGAAGATTACCATAGCCAGCCAGAGAAAAACGGCTAGAAGTAACCCCACGTCTTTTAGTAGGATTTTCTCTGGGGACTCACTTCTATCTTCAAAAATGAGGGCTTGATAGCGCATTATTCCAAAAATAACAACTGGAATAGTAATCATGAGGAGTTTATTAATGGTAGTTGCCTTTGAGATTTCGGCCAGGAAAAGCCAAATTGGAAGGGTCGCGGGTGGGGACTCAAAGAATGTAAAAAGTGACCAACTCATCCAAGAGGCGTTTCCAAACATAGTTACATAGGAATTAAGAAGTTCTCTTTTGTAGTGGGTAAGGCTTTCTCTGGTCGCCCCGCTTTCGGGAATAAGACTAAGCTCAGCCCTCCTTTTACCGGAAGCCAAAAAAAGTGCAACTGAAATTACACAAAGCAAAAACCAGACCGAAAGGTGGGCATTAATAACAAGGGCTCCAGCGTAGACTCGAATGACGAATCCTGAAGCAATAATTAGGATGTCTATTATTGCAATTCTTTTTAATCCCAGGCTGTATAGTATTTGAATTATTAAGTAGGTAAGAAGTAAAAGGAGAAAAAGAGGGTTAAGTAGGCGTGCAATATATAATGACCCAAATCCGAGTATGAGAAAGGTGATAAAGGCAATGGGTACGGGAAGTGTCCCTTTTGCAATAGGCCTATTCTTTTTTATCGGGTGAAGCCTGTCGCGTTTTGCGTCCATGATATCGTTAAAAATGTACGTTCCGGATGTCGCAAGACAGAAGGCGATAAATGCCCAGACGACATTTACAAAATAAGACCTGATAAAGAATGTGCCGGAGAAGATAAGTGCCGCAAAAAGCGCGAGGTTTTTAACCCAGTGAAGGGGTCTTGTTATTTTGACGATCTCGAGCGGTATGTTAGCCATAAAATAAGTCCTCCAAGAAGCGCGGCGGTCCCGACCATTGTATATAACTTTGAAGCAGTCTTCAAATTTAGAGCCAAAAGTCCCAAAATCCCCGTTATCAACCAGTAAAAGGAGGCAACTTTCGCTTTTCCCCAGCCGATGTCTAGGAGTCTATGATGGAGGTGACCTCTATCCCCCCAGACTGGGGATTTGTGAGCGGCGATTCTCCTTATTATCGTATATCCAGTATCGATAAGGGGAATTCCCAGGACAACCATTAGCGTTCCCACTTTGGTTGTTGAGAGTATTGAAAGAACGGCCAGTAGGTATCCTGCAAGTGTGGCCCCTCCATAAGAAGGCATTATTTTTTGAGGGAATATATGCCAAGGCAAAAACCCTAAGTACGCTCCGGCGGTTATTACTGCAAGGATTATTACCGGCCATTCTGTTATGTCGGCGGAGAAGCCGAGAGAAAGGGCGGCGATTGTTAATGCCGCAATGACCACAACTCCGGTTAGTTGTCCGTCGACACCTTTAGCCCCCATATTGAGCATATTCATCATGAGTACTATCCAAACTAAGGCAAAAGAATCGGATAGTAACCAGATACTTCTTTCTCCACCCAGGAAGCTAAAGATTATTTGTGGGTGAGAAAGGTCAAGGGTTCCGCCCAACGGGTTTGAAATAAACGAGATTCCAATACCAGCAATAATTGGGGCTAAGGCCGCGGCAAATCCCATTAGAAGTCTTACGTAGGGGTTAAGATTATATTTATCATCGAGAATTCCCATGACAATTACGATTGAGGCTCCAATAAGGATTCCAGTAAGGTGTTTATCGAGGGGTAAAAAAATTAAAGCGGCGGTAAGTATCCCGATATAGATAGCTAGCCCCCCTCCTCTTGGAGTAGGGCGCGTGTGGATCACTTTTGGATGAATGTGCGTTTTTGGGTCATCAATCATGCCCCAAGCCTTGGCGAGTTTAATAACGTAAGGTACTGCGATATATGTGACAGAAGCCGCAACGACTGCCGGCAAAAATACTAGGTTTAATAAATTCGGCATTTAGATTCCGACGAGAAAAACTATTTTTAAGGTTGTAACTATGGCAAAGAAAGAAGCTGCGAGTCCCGTTAACACGAGTGTTTTTTTAAGGAATTCATCCTCGAGAGTAAGCCCTAGAGCAAAGTTGATACCCAATATTCCAAGAGAAGCTAGGGATGGAATTACAAGCGCCCAAGATGGGGCGACTACTTTTTCTGCCTCGGCCATTCCGTAGTAAAGCGGAATTTGAGGAGGCAAAAGGGGTTGGATGAAAAAAGCAGTCAGTCCGACCACGACATTTAAAATAAAAGCCGCAAGGAGGAGCTTTTTTAACGGGTAAAATGTCTTCATCTTTCCCCGATTGTATAGAAAAGGAGCTTAGCGAGCAAGGAAAGCTCGGACTGCTGGGTTTGCGAGGTAGTAAATTTGGGCTCCGTCAACTTCGTCAATCAAAATATAATTTTTTCTGGTAAGAAATGTGAGTTCTTTAAATTCTGGTGAGTCTGGCAGAACTATAATTAAAGTTGGGCTTTGCTTCTCTAAGATTTCAATGGTCTCACTTTTTGAGAAAAAGTCGTTGATGTGGTAGGTCGCGACGTATTTCATTGGTGGGAAACGGCGCGTTAAGGCATAAATTGGCGGAGAGTCACCCCATACGAAGATCTTGTCGCTTTCCCTGGTTGACCTTAAAACTACGTCTGCGATTTTGTAGTTTCTATTCACATTTCCGTCGAATCTGGCGAAGTATTCCTCACGGCTAGACCTGCCAATTGCAAGATCTAAGAATCGTGTATAGTAGCTCGCAGTTGGGTAATAGTAGAATTTATAGTAAACAGGAACAACAAAAGTGAAAGCTAAAGGAATTATTACCAAAACCTGCTCAAGAGTCCTATCAACAAATAGCATTGCTAAAAGAAATGATAAGGCTGGAACCGCTTGGATCATGTAATGGGGATAGGGTCGCTCGGAAAGGGTTGTTGCAAAAAGAGAGAAAAGTATCCAAAGAGTCAAAAGCACAAAGGTTTTAGAGATCTTTGTTCTTTTGAGATAAAGGATGAAAGTCCCCAAGGCAACTACCCCGGCCCTAACCAGAAGAGGCCCATTTTTGACCAAGAATGGCTGGCTAGTTGCAGCCGGTCTCCAGGAAGACAAGTAGCCTACGTTTTGTAGGAATGCGGCAGTCAAATATTGGGGAAGCGCCCCTTTTAGATAGTACCAAAGAAGACTTGCAATGATCGGCGAGAGGAACCCAGCCAAAAGAAAGAGCGTATTTCGGATAAAGTCTTTAAGGCCCTGGCCCTTTCTTTTTAAATAGATTAGCCAGAAGGCAAGTATGACCGGGATGTCAAAAGCCGCTGGTACCTTAAATAGTGAAGCGAAAGAAAAGAGAACTCCTGCGAAAAATAAATTTTTGAAATTAAGTTTTTTGGTTAAAAGCACAAGGAAAGCTAAAAGAGTAGGAGCTATCATGAATACCTCGGCATTTGCGATTTGGCCTTCCAGAAGGGGAATGGTGGTTAGAACTGCAAATATAATTGTTGCCAATTTTTGTACCTTTTCTCTTTTGGGCAAGATTACTTGTGCGAGTTTCCAGAATACATAAATAGTTCCCAGATTCCAGAATGCCAGGATCACTCTGAACCAGAATACATTTCCGGCGACGGCCGCAATGATATAAAGGAGCGGGGGTTTATTATCGTGGATGTCCCTGTAAAGAGTCATGCCTTGCCTCATCGCCTCACCGAGCGTCAGATAAATCATTTCGTCTCCGTATGAGAATGGTTCAAAAAATGAGGGGATTCTCAAAATAAGAACCACAGCGAAGACTGCTACTAGCCAGTTAGGAGTATGGATTTTATCTAATAGGTTTCCGAGAGTTTTCATTTGCTAAACCAAAGAAATTTGAGTGTACCGAATTCTTTCTCCTCCTTTTTAGTATAACCAGGCAAATTAACTTCCTCAATGGGGCCGCTCGTGACTACTCCTATTCGTCCGGAGACTGCGGGGAGCGCTGTGATAATATCGTCTTTCTCCATTAAAGCGGTACCTACGAAAAAGGGAAGCTCACCCCCACTGGGTACATAAATTGGGCCCCCTATTCCGTAATATTTAGTTTCCCAGATATGGTGCGTTCCGTTTGAATACCAGTTTAGGATGAAATCGCCGTCTTCTAGGGTAGTCTGGACGTAAGTTGAGAGGTCCCTAAAAGGCCTTTTAATAGGATGGGTGAAATAGTAAAAGGCGGCAACTAAGAAAAAGACTAGTGTAATTGCAATAAAATATTTTGAGAACTTTTGCTTTTGTGACGCAACGAGTAGCATGGCTCCAGGGATTGCATACAGGAGATATCTGTCAAAAAATATTGACGAGAATTTTTGCGAGATTAACCAGGTAAGAGCTATGGGGCCGGCAAACCATAACAGAAGAAATACACTTTTTTCAAAGTTTTTCTTCCAGTCTCTAAGAATTAGGGCAATGAGACTAATATTGAGGTAGGTAAGAATTAGTTTTCCCAGGTCTGGGACGCTCGGGGTTCCCAACCAAAAACCTCCACCTACCATTCTGATCTGGTTATATAGCGGGATTAGCCAAGGAGTATATAAAATTCCTATTGCTACGAAAGACTTGAGAATAGAATAGGCGACCTTTCTTTTTCCCCAAAAGAACTCTTTTAGGAACCAAAGGCCTTGAATAAAAACCGCAAATATTGAGAAATGGTGTGAATATAGTGCCGCGGAAGTAGCCAAAACGTACCCGACCCACTTTTGGGTGAGAAAGAAATACATCGAAGCAGTTACCGCCGCAGCGAGAATTGAATACATCCGACCTTCAAAGGCGTAGATAAAGAAAAATGGGTTAAGAAAAGTTAGAACCGAAGCAAGAATTGCCGTTTTTTTGTCCCAGAGATGGTTGGCAATTTTATATACGAAAAAGACCGCAATTAGATAATAAAGAAAAGAAAGACTTCTTACCGCAATTTCGCTTGTTCCAAAAATCTGAAACCAGATGTGTTCGGTAAGATTATAAAGAGGTGGGGAAGTATCGCGGGCGATGATACTAATAATTTCTGGGATCGGCTTCATCGAAAGAATTGCGGAGAAAGCTTCATCCCCCCAGAGGCTAGCGGTAAACTGATTGGGCAT
>CAYNFU010000022.1:6072-13244 GCA_964396785.1 uncultured Gammaproteobacteria bacterium
ATATTTACCGAGCATTAGACGCGTGTGGGCGTCAAGTCCGGGGAGAGCCGAGAAGAAAAATCCCGCAATGGGCATTAGTATAAATTCTAAAGGTGTAAGGAGGGCCCTCCAAGCCGGAAATTCTTTCGGCCTTTTTGGCTTATAGATATTATCAATTACAAACATCACAACCAAAAATCCAAGTGCCATGGTTAGAACTAGGGATGAAAGTTTGGGGACCATATAGCCAAGGGAAGTTCTTCCGAAAGCCGGATTTAATATTGTAGGAAGGGTGACTCCGATGGTTATGATAAACCAGTTGACCGGCCAGAAGAAGTGAGACTGCATAAAATAAAGAACCCGCATGGTTTTTTCTAAAAAAGGAATATCGGAGGAAAGTAAATAGTTTTTTAATATCCATGGGGTGTCGGATACTCCCCAAGCCCAGCGTACCTGCTGCTGATAGTAGCTCTTGAGTGTTTGAAAAAGAGTCTGTCCCTGGGCTGCGTCGGAATAGACGGGTAGGTATAAAGGTTCAACCTCAATTCCGCCTTTCTTGGCAAAAAATGCCTTAAAAAATATCCCCCAATCCTCCGGAATTTTATCCGGGTCCCAATAGCCGACCTCATCGAGTAACTTAAATGAAAGCGAATAATTCTGCTGTGATAGGAGTCTGTCGCGTCTTGGAAGCTGGGAAAAATTCCAAATGGTCGAGAGGGTGTTGGGAACGCGGGTAATTGCGGGAAGTGCCCAAATATTGTTATAAAACATTACAGCCGGTTGCCAAAAAAACTGGTACCTTTTGGGATTATCTAAGAATTTATAGGCGAGTGCCGCAAAGTGTTTAGGATGAAATATGTGATCCGCGTCACTACTGGTTATTGTCATGTAGCCGATATCTAACTTTCGTTTATCTATAAGTTCCCTTTTGGTCCAAATTGCTGCATGGCGCTCATTTGAGGATTTCCCGGCAACCTCACCCGTCTCAAGTTCATGGACTGTTACAAAAAAATTGGCGAAATACCTTTCAAACTTATCTTTAAGCTCGGCGACTTTTGCGTCTCTATCCTGCCTCGGTTCTTTACCTTCCATTGCGAGAACTACAGTTATTTGTTTTGTGGGAAACTCCTGGGAGGCAAGTGAGTTGAATGTTCGAATAAGGGTGTGAATTGGTTCTTTATAAGTAGGGATTATTACGACTTGGTGTAGTTTATTAAAATCAGGGAATCCCTTAACGTCCGCCATCCAGTTATACGTCATCGCGGCCTGCATTTTTAGATGCGATATGGTTGCAGTTATTGCAATTTGTAGAGATTGATAAAACCAGTAGACGTTAAAGCCTAGTACAAAGTAGGCAACTAAAGTTGGAACCAGAAAAATTCCCCAATAGGGAAAAATAATAATATTCCAAGAAAAAAAACCCGGAAGAATTTCAAGAATTCTATAAACTAGTCGGTCGTTTTTCCTAATAAATCCTCGCATAACTAAAGCCTTGGGAAAAGTGGTAGTCCTGATTTTATCTTAGGCCCTAAAAATTGTTTTTCAATTTTTTCGGAAGTAACTGGTAAGAATGGCCTAAGATTAAAACTCAAGTTTCTAATAATCGAGACGCTTCCAGTTAAAAATTCTTTAAGGTTTTCCCCGGTTAGCTTCCAGGGCTCTTCTTTATTAATCGAGGAGTCGAGTCCCGAGATGAACCTATCAAAAAGATTTTTAAGAGCCTCGTCAAAGTGATAATTTTTAATGTTTTCCTCAACCAAATCGTCAAATTTAAGAACCTTTTCTTGGGGAAATTCAAAGCCTGAATTTTCGCAGAGCTTGGCTATACGAGAAACTAAATTCCCGATGCCATTTGCTAAGTGGGCGTTATATTCTTCTTTAAATTTGTCTAGGGAAATGTCTCCGTCTGAACCAAAAGGATATGCAGAAACGACGAGATATCTTGCCCCGTCTACTCCATATTTTTCCACCAGCTCTTGTGGGGAAATGACGTTCCCCAAAGATTTTGACATCTTAGCTCCATCTATTGTAAAAAACCCATGGGCAAATATTGTTTTTGGAAGGGGAATACCCGTTGCAATAAGAATGGCCTGCCAAATGACAGTATGAAACCAAAGAATATCTTTCCCGACTAAGTGTAAATTAGCCGGCCAGAAGCCTTCTTTTCCCTTAATAAATCTTGTTGCTGAGTAATAGTTAATTAGAGCATCTACCCAAACATAAATTGTTTGGGATTTATCCCAGGGAAGAGGTATTCCCCAAGAAACCCCGGCTCTTGAAATAGAAATGTCTTCCACCCCTTGTTTAATTCGTGAGACGATCTCCTTTTTCTTATCTTCCGGCAAAATTTGATATTCCCCGTTTTCGATTTTTTCAAAAACTTTACGAGACAACTCTTTGAGTTTTAAGAAATAGTTTTTTTCTTCCTGGTGGACAGGTTCTTTATTCGGATGAAGTGGGCATTTTCCGTCCACAAGCTCGCTTTCGGTCAGGAATTTCTCACATCCAACACAGTACAAACCCTTATAAGTTCCTGGGTAGATGTAGCCTGCGTCATAAATTTTTTGGAGGAGATCGGTAACCACACTCTCGTGCTTGGGGTCGGTTGTTCTAATGAAATAATCGTAGTCAATATTGAGCAGTTTCCACGCTTCTTCAAATCTTGGAGCTACGGAATCAACAAATTCTTTGGGGGATAAGCCCTTTTCTTTAGCGGCTTGGGCGACTTTTTGCCCATGCTCGTCCGTTCCAGTGAGGAAAAATACATTTTCCTTTGAAATTTTTTGTCGCCAATATCTAGCCACCACGTCGGCCGCAATAGTTGTATAAGCGTGCCCAATATGGGGAACGTCGTTGACGTAATAAATTGGCGTAGTTAAGAAAAATTTGCTGTTCATGGTTAAAGTATAGCCTCTCTTAAATTAAAAAACCTCCTTACGGAGGCTTGTTTCTCACTAAAAACCCTCCGCTAGGCGGTAATCCTTTCCATCATCATTACGGTTTTAGTTGTCATCCGGCTATTTTACCACATTGAAAGCCAGGAATTAATAAGCTTGGCCACTTCCTTTTCTTTCTCTGAGAAGCCATGGTCGGCGCCGCCTACTATTTTTATAGTTGCAATTTTGCGCCTTAGGTGTTTATCGAACCATTTTGCAATTTTAGCCATAGGTCTATCACGAAACTCGTCTTTCTCTGCCAGTACGACAAGAGTTGGGACTTTTATTTTCCTAAGAGTGTGGGGGCTTTTAGTTGGTTCTACATAAGTAAAAATTTCCTCTTCACTATTTTGAGTATTTAGACTTAAAAACCTTTGTGCGCTATTTAAGTCAGGCCAGACTGAGAGTGGGAGTAGTTCGTTTCCCCCACCTTTCTTTATAAGTTTGTTGGCAAAGTTTTCGGCAAGATTAATTCTTTCTTGGCCATTTGCCCTTAAGGAATCGGCGTAATCACTCATTGGAGAAAGCAAAACGACTCCTTTAGCCTGCCTCTGTTTACCCCTTTTACTTAAATAAAAAATGGACTTCTGACTTCCAGTTGAATGCCCCATTAGAAATATCTCTTTTGCGCCCCGGCTTTTAGCAAAATTGATAGCTCCCTCTATGTCAAAAACACAGTCGGAGAATTTTTCCAGGGCTGCGCCCAGAGTTTGGGAGGAATATCCTTTCTTTTTTCTTTTATCAACTCTTTTTGTTTTCGCAACGATATCGTGTCCCCGATTATTAAACGATAAGAGCGAGGTGGCATTATTTATTAAAAGAGGCGCAAGGCGGATGCCCGTACTGGACAAAAGGCTACCAGTTAGGCCGTGGATAAAAATAATTACTCTTTTAGGTTCTTCTGGGCCAAACCAAAGCCCGTCCAAAAGAAATTTGTCGGGTGTTAACAGTTTTACTATTCTAGCTACGGGCTCCATACTTTATTATCTAATAAATTTCTTTATCTTTTCTGCCCAGAGGCTAGCCCATTCCTCGGCTTCAAGTTTTTTGAGGGCGAGTGCAAATCCCGGTTTTTCCATTTGGGTCTGAACCGTTGCAATTGTTGCGCTTGAAACTTTAAGATTTTGTTTTATATTTTCCCAGCTTCTACCTTTTTTCAGCCAGTAGGCAATCGCAAGTCGTTTGATGAATGTTTCCAGTTCGGTTTGATTGAAAAAATCGTCTAAGAAGGTAGTCATCTCATTGATGTCTTTAAGGTCGGATATCGTTTGAGCGAAGGTTTTGACTATTTGATTCTCAAGAGAAGGGTTCAATCTTTGTCCAGATACTCTCATATTTGCCCCGAGTATAGCATAGAAAATTAAGTTTTTTTGTAGAAGTAAAGTTCGAGGGCGACTACTACACCGAGAATTAATAGAAGATTTAGGATATTACCCACTCCGAAGTATCGAAGAATAAAAAATGAAGTGGTTGCAATTGCGAGAGTTATTCCGCGCCTTCTGCTCGCAAAAAGGAAAGAAAAGGTAAAAAGAAAAGCGAGGAACATAAGGACAAAGAGGGTTGGGATTGCTCCAAAGGAGAAGGGATCGATAAAGTAGATGAGTCCACCCAAGGCAGTCCAAAGTAGCACGATGAAAAGAAGCGTAGGAAAGAAATTCTTCCTTAACTTTACTTCTTTTTGACGAGCCTCCTTTCGCATACTTCATGATACAATGTTTTACCTATGGACCCGATGATTTCTCTTATTATTGTTATTGGAGCACTTGTAATAATTGCAATTTTTATTAACAAAAAACTTTCCGATTTAGCCGAAAAGCAAAAACCGCCCGAGGAGCTGATGGAGATAATAAAAATGCTCCAATCCGGCTCCAAGGAAGACAGGAAAGCTCTTCTTGATTCTCTGCAAAAAAATACACAAAGCCTTAACGAAAGACTAGATAACGCAGCCAAGGTTATTGGGCAGGTACAAAAAAATTTGGGTGAAATGAGTGAAGTTGGAAGAGGAATTAGGTCGTTGCAGGAGTTTTTACAATCTCCAAAATTAAGAGGGGGACTAGGGGAGGAAGTTCTAAAAGAAATGATAGGTCAAACTTTCCCCAAGAACGCTTTTCATTTGCAATATCCGTTTAAGTCGGGAGCTAAAGTAGACGCGGTTTTAAAGACCGAGGCGGGTCTTCTCTGTATCGATTCAAAGTTTCCCATGGAAAATTTTAACGTGATGGTTAAGGGACAAACAGAAGGGGAAAGAAATGTTGGAAAAAGACAATTTACAGCCGACGTTAAAAAACATATAGAGGATATTAGTAAGAAATATATTTTACCCGAGGAAGGGACGATGGACTTTGCCTTGATGTATATCCCGTCCGAAACGGTTTATTACGAGGTTGTAAATATCCAGGAACTTAGTAATTTTGCCAGAAGACTTCGGGTTTACCCCGTATCCCCAAATACTCTCTATGCGCACCTACAGGTTTTGCTTTTGTCTTTTGAAGGAAAAGACTTGGAAGCAAAATCGCGCGAAGTATTTAGGATCCTCAGGGCAGTTCAAAAAGACTATACAAAGGTTGAGGATAATATAGGGGTTTTACAAAAACATTTGAATAACGCCTACAATATGATGTCTTCGGTGATTACCTCATTCACCCAACTCGGGCAGAAAATCTCCTCCACCCAAACCCTCGGAGGGGGAGTAAAAAAAGAAGCAAAAGAATTGGAAGAATAAATATACTTCAGTTGATATAATCACTTTCGCATGGCTAAGAAGATTGTTGAAGGGAAGAAGTTAAATAAAGAACAACTTGAGGCGATTAAATTCGGTAATGGCCCACTTCTTGTCATTGCAGGGGCGGGGACAGGTAAAACCACAGTCATAAGCGAACGGATTAAGTATTTGATTCTTTCAAAAAAAGTCAAACCCGACGAGGTTTTGGCTTTGACCTTTACCGAGAAAGCGGCTCGGGAAATGGAAGAAAGGGTGGATGTGGCTATGCCATATGGTTATACGCAAATGTGGATTTCCACTTTCCACTCTTTTTGCGACAGGGTTTTAAGGCGGGAGGCGCTCCATATAGGTCTCGACCCTAAATATCACCTTATGACCGAGGCAGAAGCGGTCCAGTTTATTAGAAATAATCTTTTTGCCTTTGACCTCAAATATTTTCGCCCACTGGGAAATCCAACAAAATTTATCGGGGGAATGCTGCAACACTTTTCAAGGCTTCAGGACGAAGACGTCAGTCCGCAGGATTATCTTGCATTTGCAAAAAAACTCAAAAAGGTCGAGAAGGAAGAAAAACAAAAGACTCAGGAACTGGCGAAAGCTTTTAAAACCTATGATGAGTTGAAAATAAAAGAGGGATTCATGGATTTTGGAGATTTAATTGTTAAGGCTCTAATACTTTTTAGAAGTAGGCCCAATATCCTTAGAGAGTATCAAAACCAATTCAGGTTTGTTTTGGTTGACGAATTTCAGGACACGAACTACGCCCAAAACGAGTTGGCAATACTTTTAGCCGGAAAAGCCAAAAATATCACAGTCTGTGGAGACGACGACCAATCAATCTATAGATTTCGCGGTGCAGCAGTTTCAAATATCATCCAATTTAGGAAGAACTTTCCAAAACCAAAAATAGTGGTATTAACCAAAAATTACCGCTCAACCCAAGAAATTTTGGACAGAGCCTATGATCTTATTCAGCACAATAATCCCGATAGACTCGAGGCGGTAGAGAAGATTGACAAAAAACTTGTTTCGCAAGTTGCAAAAAATGGAGAGGAGATCTCATTCATTCACACAGACAGAGTTGAGAATGAGGCGGAAGCTGTTGCCAGGGAAATTGTAGAACTTAAAGAGGCAAAAGGTTATGAATGGAGAGATTTTGCTATCTTGGTTCGCGCAAATAATCACTCGGAACCATTTGGTCGGGCATTTTCTCGACGAGGAATTCCTTATCAATTTCTCGGACCAGGAAGACTTTTCAAACAACCGGAAGTAGTCGATTTAATTTCTTATCTGAAAGTCTTATATAACCTTGAAGACTCCGTTTCATTTTATAGACTTCTTTCAATTGACTTCTTCGACATTCCCGCGAGAGACCTTGCAACAATCGGTAATTACGCAAGAAGATTTAATAAAACATTTTTTGAAACCTGCGAAGCTATTGACGACGTTTTTGTAACTACCGTGACAAGGAAAAAGGTCAAAGAAATTTTAGAAATAATTGGGAAACATTTAAAGCTTGTTAGACGCGAAACGGC
>CAYNFU010000023.1:0-4539 GCA_964396785.1 uncultured Gammaproteobacteria bacterium
TGCCTAATCGCCTTCTCCTACGGCGACAAAATTCCGGTTGAGGATCTGGTTTTCTCAACTGGAGGAAATGCTGCCAATAACGCAGTGGGCACAAAAAGAATGGGGGTAAATTGCGCAATAGTACTTACTTTGGGGGACGATAGTATTGGAAACCTAATAATTGAAAAGTTAAAAAGTGAAGGAGTAGGAATGGACTATGTAGTGAGGCAACCCGGAACGGTTTCAAATTATTCGACGGTCATAAACTACTCAGGGGAGCGCACGATATTTGTCTATCACGCGCCACGAACTTATGACTTTCCCAGGGAAATTCCTGCTCCTGCCTGGGTATATTTAACTTCGATGGGTGAATCCTTCTTGCCTTTTTACCAGAAAGTAGTTGAATGGCTTGAAGCAAATCCAAACACAAAATTGGCATTCAATCCCGGAAGTTACCAGATAAGAGCTAAAAAGGAGGATCTAATCCCAGTTCTTAAAAGAACCCATGTGGTTTTTGTGAATAGGGAAGAGGCAGGGAAATTGACAAGGGCCGAAACGTCAGTTGGCAAAGAAAAAGATCTCTTAAAAGCAGTGTCCTCGCTCGGTCCTAAAATTGCAGTTATTACAGACGGTGGAAATGGCTCGTTTGTCTTTGACGGTTCAAAATTTCTAAAATCCGGGGTATTACCTGTTGATGCTTTTCAAAGAACGGGGGCAGGAGATGCATTCGGGTCGGGGTGTCTCTCGGCAATAATCAAAGGTAAACCCCTTGAGGAGGCTTTGATTTGGGGAACCGTCAATTCAGCTTCAGTTATTGGCTATCAAGGACCACAAAAAGGGCTTCTTAAGGAAGATCAAATTGAAGAGTGGAAAGAGAGATTCATAAGCTCTAAAGTAGAATTGGGAGAATTTTAGTGGCAAAAATTTTAGTTACCAGAAAAATTCCGGGGGACCACCTAGAAAAATTAAAACAAGCCGGGCACGAGGTTGAAATTTCGGAATTTGATAGAGCTTTAACTCCAGAGGAGTTATTAGAAAAAGTAGCTGGCAAAGACGCAATTTTATCTTTACTCACGGACAAGATCGGTGGGGATCTGATGGACGCGGCCGGGCCTCAGCTTAAGCTTATTTCAAACTATGCCGTGGGTTTTGACAATATAGACCTTAGTGCCGCAACCGACAGGCAAATATTGGTTGCAAATACTCCTTGCGAAGAAGTAAATGAGGCAGTGGCTGAGCACACATGGGCGCTAATCCTTGCTCTTTCTCGAAGGATTGTCGAGGCAGACGAAGCAACCCGTAGAGGAGGGTATAAAGGTTGGGAGCCGGATATTTTTTTGGGAAGAAATTTGATAGGGAAGACCTTAGGGATTATTGGTTTGGGACGAATTGGCGGAATGGTTGCAAGACGTGCCAAAGGTTATAACATGACGGTTCTTTATAATAAAAGAAGCCCAGATCCGGAAGCAGAAAAAGAACTGGGGGTTACCTTTGCGTCACTCGATGAGCTTCTGGCAAAGAGTGACTTTGTTTCACTCCATGTACCACTTTCTGATGAGACAAGACACATGATGAATTCCGACGCTTTTTCTAAGATGAAACAGGGGGCGTATCTAATAAATACTGCGCGCGGTCCAATAGTCGACGAACACGCCCTTGTTGAGGTCTTAAGAAGCGGGCATTTGGGGGGAGCGGGGCTAGACGTTTATGACAACGAACCCAACATTGACCCGGAACTAATCGGAATGGAGAATGTGGTACTTACACCCCACATTGCATCGGGAACGCTTGAAGCAAGAGACAAGATGGGGGAGTTGGCGGTAGCCGCAATAATTGATACATTTTCGGGTAAAATTCCAGAGAACTTGGTAAATAAAGAAGTGTGGGAGACACGACGCAAATAGCAGGTATTGTGTAAATAAATACTACTGGATACTTCAGAAAGTGTAAAAAATATTTCATCCGAATATAACACGAAGGTAGTTAAATATTCCCGTAGTAAGAACTATTTCTTAAATGTAGAATTAAAAGATGGGAATTTTTGGTAAAAAAGAAGACGAGTATGATGACGAAGAGGATTTAGAGGAGAGACCTCGTTATCGAAAGATAAGAGATTTAAAGAGCGAAAATAGAAAAAAAAGGAAAGAACCTCCAAAGCCTTGGGGGAGAAAAGAAAGACTTTTCGTACTATTTCTATTTTTGACAATGGCAGTTACTTCGGGATTTTTGGCGGCATCTGCCAGGGATTGGAAATTACCCGGGATTCCTCGGTTAAAAGTCTCAATGCCTTCATTCGATTTTAATTTTTTTGGTGAAGAAACGATTGTCATAGGGAATAAATCAACCGACGAAAAAGCAAAGAAAGCCAAAGAATTTTTTGAGGTGGAAACTAAATCCCTTTCCGGAGTTTACGCATTTTATGTCGTTAGACTTAGCGGTGGAAGTTCTTACGGAGTAAATGAAGACGAGATTTTACAGGCTGCCTCCCTCATTAAGCTTCCCGTAATTGCAGCAGTCTACATGGAGGCCGAGGCGGGAAATCTGGATTTAGAAGAGACTCCCAATGGCCAAAAAAGGACATACCAAGAGCTGATTACTGCAATGGGTGCGGTTTCTGACAACGAGGCTTTCAGGATAGTTCGTGGGGCGTTGGGAGACGCAAGTATTGACGAAGTGATTGAAAAACTAGGAATGCAAGATACGTCTCTAACAAAGAATCAAACCACCCCTAAGGAAATTGGAATGTTTTTCCAAAAACTTTGGAATGGCGAGATTGTGGGTGCGGCCTTTAAAGCCGATTTTTTGGATTCTCTAACTGAAACAATTTACGAAGATTGGATAGCGGCTGGAATAACGGAAGTGCCAGTTGCACACAAATACGGCCGAGAAGTCCATGTGGTAAATGACGCAGGAATTATCTTATCCGAGCCGCCCTTTATATTAGTAATAATGACAGAGGGAGTTATCGAAAAAGAGGCAGACGAGGTCATTCCTGAGCTTGCGGCAGGAATTTACAATATAGAAAAGTAGTCCGGTTTCGTCTAATCTAGTACTACTAAATATGGAAAAATTACCCACTCCTTGGGAATTGATTAAGCATTCTGTTGAAATTTATTTCAAAAAAGAGAATCTTTTTTATCTCACTAAAATAAATCTATTCGGAATTCTGGCAAGTCTTGCAATTCTTTCTCCACTCTTCCTTATGGGGTTTTTGGGAGAAGAAGGGCCCGATCTTTCGGGTGCTTCTTATATTATTATAATACTCTTGATAGTATCGGTGGTTGCATCAATAATCTGGGGAGTTTGGTTTCAAACTACAATTATTAAAGCCGTTTCATTGGTTTTTTCGGGGGAAATAAAGGGAGTAAAGGAGACTTTTAAACTGGCTTGGCCAAGGGTTGGCAAATATGCCCTAACCACCTTTTTAGCCGGACTCGCTATTGCCGGAGGATTTCTACTTCTTATTATTCCAGGAATATTACTTTTTGTTTGGTTTGCCTTTGCCAACTACATAATAGTTGAAGAACCAATAAGGGTGAGAGAGGCCTTAAGAAAAAGTAAATCTTATGTTAAAGGTTATTTTTGGCAGGTACTAGGACGAGCGGTAGTATTTGTTCTTTTTTACATCCTCATTCAGGTTGTACTGTCATTGATTCCTCTCGTAGGCCCCTTGGTACTGGCCCTTTTTAGCCCCTACTACATTCTTCTTCCCTACCTTATGTATCAAGCCCTAAAGGGGATTAAGGGCGAAGCCGCCACCACGGTTTCGGATTCTGGGGTTCCGGCATAACTTCAACCGCCGGAGCTGGTTCAAGGATTTGGGGAGGCTTGGGAGCTTGCGGGGCAATACTACATGCTTGGGTGGGTTTTGTTTCATCCAGAAACCACTCGGTTTTTGTCGGGCAACCCTGACAAGGGAGAGTTCCAGTGACTCCACAAATCGAAATTTGGACGAGTCCCTGAGGGGCCTCCCAGTTATGATTTGGCTTGCCTGCAAGTAAGCCACTCATAATTCTATTCCAAATAGGGGCAGCACCGGTTACGCCCGATGCAATTCTAGCCATTGGTGAGTTGTCGTTATTTCCCACCCAGACCGCAACCAAAAATTCCTTGTTAAATCCAACCGTTATATTATCTCTTAAATCATTACTGGTTCCGGTTTTGACCGCTACGTCGTTTCTGCCTGAAATGACCAGCTGTGAAGAACTACCAAAAGCAGGAGCTCGGGAAGTATTATCTTTTAAGATGTCAATTAAAATGAATGCAACCCTTGGGTCCAATGCCTGTTCCCATTCACAAGTAACCTCCTTGGCGGAGGCTTCTGGGAAGCCGTCGGATTTGGCGCTGTCGCAGTTTGCATCCAGGACCTTACCTTTGTAATTTGTTACCCGCCTAATGGCTGTAAATTCAGGCCTTTTACCGTAATTTGCTACCGTCGCATATACCTTAGCGAGGTCCAGGAGTTTCACCTCTCCACCTCCTAAAGTTAGAGACAATCCATAACGGCTGGGGTCAGTCCAAGTAGTAATTCCCATTTTGACTCCTTGCTCAATCATTTTT
>CAYNFU010000023.1:4639-12673 GCA_964396785.1 uncultured Gammaproteobacteria bacterium
TTACAACCAAAACTCCTCCGTTTCCTACATTTAGCTTCCCGAGTTTTTCTAATTCTGCCTTTACAGATTCCTCCGCAAGTTTTTGGATTTCATAGTCCAGTGTTGTTATTACTTCGAGTCCTCCTTTTTCGACTACTTCCTCTCCGTAAACGTTAACGAGTTCCTGCTTAACAAACATCACAAAATGAGGAGCCTTGATGTCGGTCTTATTTGGGGCAAAAGTTAGGCCCTCCTCAGCAGCCTTTTGGGCTTCTTTACTGGTAATAAATTTATTAATTACCATGAGACGTAGCACCTCTCTTTGCCTCTCGATGGAAGCTTGGGGATTTGGACCGAATGGGGAGAAGGAAGTAGGACTTTTGGGAAGTCCGGCGAGTAGTGCCGCTTCTCCCAAAGTTAACCCATCGACATTTTTTTCAAAATAGACCCGAGAGGCCTCTTGAATCCCATAGGCAGTTCCTCCATATGAAACTTCATTAAGGTACATCTCCAATATTTCGTCCTTGGTGTAGGTGAGTTCCACCCAGATGGATAGAATTACCTCACGGACTTTTCTGGTATAGGTTTTTTCGGGGGAGAGGAGTGCATTTTTGACAAGTTGCTGGGTTATGGTTGAGCCTCCCGATAAATCTCCCGTCGAGATATTTCTAACAACGGCCCTAAAAATTCCCCTTAGAGAAAATCCAGGATGCGAATAGAATTCTGCATCCTCAATAGCGAGAGTCGCGAGCCTAACCTGGAGAGGAATTTCAGCCAAGGGAACGATTGTTCTATTTTGGTCTTCAAATATCTTATAAAGTAAGACTCCATTTCGGTCATAGATTTTGGTGGATACTTCGACTTCCCGGCTGGTAAGTGCCTCCGGCGAGGGTAGGTCCCTAATAAATAATACCCAAAATGAAAATACCAAGATAAAAGGAAGTAAAAGCACAGAAAGAAGGAGTGCACCTAGGCGAACTCTAATCTTTGGAAATCTGATTTTCGGGAATCTAAGAAGCCTCAATCTTAACTTTAAAAATATGAGTTTAAAGGGAATTTTGGGCTTTTTGACTTTGGGGAGTTTTAATTTTAGTTTTGGGAGTTTTGGAGCTTTTAGTTTTTTCTTTGCCTTAAGGGATTTTAGAATTATGGCGGTGAGGGAAGTAATTAACGCCCCTAAGTTGTAGGAGACAAAAAGGATAGCAATGAGAAGAAGTGAGAGGAGATAGTAGAGAGGTTTTCCGACGTCGACAAGAAGCCCTTTGGTGATATCCAGGACTTTAAAATTCAGTTTTGGGGCAAGGCGTACATCCGGTTTTTTTCTGGCTCCTCGGGCCATCGGCCCTATTGTACTCCGTGAGCCTCATTTAGGGAAGGAGTTAGCGAGGGTATCTAATGGTTGCCGAACGGCTTGCGATGGGACAATCGAGGCAATAAAGGGTACCCAATGGGTCGGTATAAACCGGATGGTTTTGGGTTTCTATAAACTCAGGGAGAGTATCTGGGAAAGCAAGCTGCCCGTTTGTTTTATCTATTTGGATGTCCTGTCTCACCTCTCCGCCTGCGGCGGGAAGAGAATCTTTCAAGAAATATTCAAATCGCGTGGGGCAGCCAGGATTATCATCCGGTCCAGGTGGAATTAATCCGGTTGTGGCACAGACGTTGCGCCCTATGACTCCTTCCGGTTGGTCTGGCCAAGCGTGCCCCTCGTCAACCTCGTTGTAGAAGCCGTCCTCGGCTTTACCTAAAACCTCTTGCATTATTTTACTCCAAATTGGGGAGGCACCGGATACCCCAGAGACTGCACCGCTCATTTCCGAATTGTCGTTATTGCCGACCCACGAGACAACGAGAGCCTGGGAGGTATAGCCTATGGTCCAGTTATCGCGCCTGTCATTGGTAGTTCCCGTTTTGACAGAGACCTCGGGGTGGCCTCGAACGTTAAGAAATGAGCTTTCACCGAAGGCTTGGGACCTCGCATTATTATCATGGAGTATATGGGAGACAAGAAATGTGACGTCGGAGGAGAGAACACGGTCACCCTCAATTTCGCCTACATCGAATTCCTCAAGAACCTTTCCATTCCAATTTTCCACTTTGAGAATTGAAATGAGGGGTACTTTAATTCCCGAATTTGCAAGTACCCCGAATGCTACAGCCATGTCATAGGGTCTAACCTCACCTCCGCCCAAAGTTAAAGAAAGGCCGTAGTCTGAAGGGTCCTCGAATGTGGTGATTCCCATTTCTTTGGCAAAAGTAACGAAGTTTTCAAGTCCATTTAAAGCAAGAACCCTTACGGCCGGAAGGTTATATGAATTTCCCAGGGCAAATCTTGCCTGCACCAGGCCATGGAAGCTTCCGTCATAATTTACCGGACAATAAATAGGCTGACCTATTACCGAGAAACAAGTTGGGACGTCGGCAATTGCGGTTGAAGGAGTTATCTTTTTGTCCCTCAAGGCCAGGGCATAATTTAGGGGTTTTATTGAGGATCCCGGTTGTCTTTTGGCAAGGATGACATTGACTTTCCCGTCTTCATCCTCTGCAAAATAATCTTTGGAACCGACCATAGCCAGGATTTCTCCGGATGCGGGTCTTGTTACAACTGCCGCTCCATTTCCGACTTTATTGCCCTTAAGTTTTGCGACCTCGGTTGCAACCGCCTGCTGGGCAAAATCCTGAAGATCGAGGTCAAGTGTTGTATGGACCCTAAGGCCTCCTTGTTCAACTACGGCTTCTCCATATTTTTCGGCCAACTCCTCTTTTACCCAAAGGGCAAAATGAGGAGCAATTGGTGCTTCTACCTCGGCATATTTTAATTCCTCGCCTTTCGCCTTGTCTGCCTCTTCTTGAGTGATATAGCCGTCCTCGACCATCCTAGCAAGTACCACCTCTTGGCGGCCTTTTGCATTTTCTGGGTGGGCCCCAAAGGGAGAGTATCTAGTTGGCGCCTGGGGTAGGCCTGCGAGAAGCGAAGCCTCCGCAAGAGTTAAATTGCGGGCGGATTTTCCAAAATAGAGCTCCGATGCGGACTCGACCCCGTATGCGGTTGACCCGTAGGGGATTTGGTTGAGATACATTTCTAAAATTGCATCTTTTGAATAGATTGCTTCAACAACGAGAGTCAGGACAAATTCTCTTATTTTTCTCCTCACCGTCCTTTCAGGGGAGAGAAGTACATTTTTGACAAGCTGCTGAGTTAGGGTTGAACCCCCTTGGAGTTTTTGTTTAAAGACAGTGTTATAGGCGGCTCTCACTATCCCAGTTGTAGAAAATCCTATGTGTTTATAGAAGTCTTTATCCTCAATTGCGATGGTTGAGGTTTTTACATATTCAGGAACGTCGGAAAGCCCTATCGGGGTACGCCTTTTATCTAAGAAAATCTCATAGATTAGTTTTCCATTTCTGTCAAAAAGTTTTGTCGAGACTGGGTATTCTTGAGAGGTGAGTGTGGTAGGTAGGGGAATTCCCCAAAATAGCCAAATAAAGATTCCGAAAACTCCCCCAAAAAAAATAATTGCTTTGAGCCTTTTTCTTTCAGAAAAGAATAGTTTTAATCTCCTAAAGAGTGATTTTTGAACCTTTTTGGTTCTCCTCTTTCCCTTTTTTGCCATGTACCATGATAGTATATTCAATTGATGCACCTGTTGAAAGTTTGCTAAAGTATTCCCAACATGGACTTTAAATTAGAAGAAAAAATTTGGTGGAAGTATTTACACGAGGATCTTCAGGAACTTCTAAAGGAATCGGTAAAACTTTATAATAGCGTAGGAGCCTGGCAAGAAAAATTCCACGACTATTCTTTCGTAGTATTCCCCGCTGCCAAAGCCTACGAGGGTTTTTTGAAAAAAGTCTTTTTGGATTTAGGATTTATAACCAAAGAGGATTTTAACGGAAAACATTTCAGGGTAGGAAAGGCCCTAAACCCCTCACTAGATAAGAGATTTCGTGAGGAAAGTGTCTACGATAAAATAGTCGACTTTTGTCAGGGGCCAGCCCTGGCTGATTCCATGTGGGAAACTTGGAAGAGCTCAAGAAACCTTCTTTTTCATTGGTTCCCGGAGGAGAAAAATGCCATTACCCATGAGGAAGCAGGGGTGAATATCGACTTGATCCTAGCCACAATGGATAAAACTACCAAAGAGTGTAAAATTGGGGTCTAGGATGTTTTGGAGGATAGCTGGTATAGCCCTACTTTGCGTTTTTGCTTTCGGAATTCTTTTTATATCTATTTTAAGAAGTGCAGAAATTCGTTATTCTTTTTCTCAAGCTCCGGAAATTATTTCGAGGGTTCCCAAAGAGGAGCATATTGAGTATCAATTGCCTTCAGCCGGGAAAGTACTACCCGATAACCCACTTTGGTTTATCCAAATTGGACGCGATAGGATTTGGTACACTCTCACGCCCAGTGGTTTAAAAAAAGCTGAATTAGACCTCCTTTTTTCTGACATGAGACTTTTGGCAACCAAGGAACTTTTCAAAAAAGAAAAGTATGAACTCGGTGTAGTTATACTTCTTAAGGCGGAAAAATACCTCGAGGAAGCCTCGTTTAAAGAGGAGGAAGCAAGGCGTGGGGGAGTAGATACCAGAAACTTTCTTATTAGAATGACCATGTCGTCTTTGAAACACCGCGAGGTAATTGAGGAGCTTCTAGTTCTTGCCCCGGCTGACGCCAGACCAGAAATAGTCAAAATTAAAAATATAACCAAAGATGTGTTTGTTAGGGGGCGAAATGCCCTGCAAGAAACTGGGAAGGAAATTCCGAAAAGCCCTTCCGAATGGGACTAAGTAAGAGTATTGATTTAAGAAAGCCTACTTGATAATTTTTCTTCTCATATCTTACCAAAAATTTTCCGCAAAAATTACGTAAAACAAAAAAGGGTCAGCCATAAAGCATGCCTAAGCTGATGTCTTTTGACACGTTAGTTGATAGTTGACTGCCTAAATATAGTGTCAGAATATTGGGCTTAGGGCTATAGATAGTGTTTCTGCTTTACACCCGTGAAACCCGATTTGTGGAGTAAGTTATGCATTGTCCTTTTTGCGCGTCAACCGATACAGAGGTACTAGAGTCTAGGGTAGTCGACGATGGAGAGGGGATAAGGCGTAGGCGAGAGTGTAAAAAGTGTAAAAAGCGCTTTACCACCTTTGAAAAAGTAAGAAACACCGTTCTTTGGGTAGTCAAAAAAGACGGAAGGCGCGAGCCTTTTGAGAGAGAAAAAGTAAAAAGGGGAATACTTAGGGCCATAGAGAAAAGACCGGTGTCGCTTGAACTTGTGGACGATGTCGTCAATGAAGTCGAAAGGGAACTTTTAAGGGGAGAAAAAGAAGAAATACCGTCAAAGATAATTGGGGAGGGGGTACTAAAAAGGCTAAAAAAGATTGACAGAGTAGCTTGGTTAAGATTTGCAAGTGTATATTTGGAATTTGAAGACTTGACAGATTTTGAAAAAGCGATTAGATAGTTTAATTACAAAAAATCTAAATGAGAAAGAAAAAGACAAATGGTGTTCGGACAAAATCTGAACCCTTATCCTTAGAAACTTTAAAATTTACTCCATATCCCGAAGTAAGAAGGGAAGTATTTAATAAGGTTGGGAAGATGCCAACCTTTCCCAAAGATTTGCCCAAAGGAGTATGGACTGAGCAGGCAGTAAAAGTTTTAGAGGAACGCTATTTAGTCAAGGATACAAGAGGGAAGATAGTGGAGACCCCGGACGAGCTTTGTTGGAGAGTTGCTTGGGAAATAGCCTCGGCGGATGCGAGGTGGGGGGCAAAAAGGAAGGAAGTTTTTGAGCTTACCAGGGAATACTTTAAAATCTTAGTAACCCACGAATTTCTTCCCAATTCTCCGACATTAATGAATGCGGGGACGGGCAACAACCTTCAATACTCTGCTTGTTTTGTGCTTCCGGTTGAAGATTCTCTGGTCGGAATTTTTGACGCCATTAAATATCAAGCTCTTATTCACCAAACAGGAGGGGGGACCGGTTTTGCATTTAGCCGGCTTCGTCCCCGGGGGTCAATGGTCAAGTCTTCCCGCGGTGTAGCTTCAGGACCCGTTTCCTTCATGAGAATTTTTGACGCAGCAACAAACGAAGTTAAGCAGGGAGGAAAAAGGAGGGGGGCAAACATGGGAATCTTGCGGGTTGACCATCCAGACATACTCGAATTTATTCATTGCAAGGAAGACGGGGGGATTACCAATTTCAATATTTCAGTGGCCATAACTGACAAATTTATGAAAGCTTATGAGAAAAATGGAAAATATGACCTCGTAGATCCCAAAGACGGTAAGGTTGTGGGCAGGCTTTCGGCGAGAAAGGTTTTTGACGAGATTGCAGACGGAGCTTGGAGGACTGGGGATCCGGGGCTGGTTTTTATAGATAGAATTAATAAAGGAACCGCCAATCCAGTTCCCGGCTTAGGCCCAGTTGAGTCTACCAACCCCTGCGGGGAGCAACCGCTCTATCCCTATGACTCGTGTAACCTAGGAAGCATCTTTCTTGGCTATTTAGTAAAAGAGAAAAATGGTCGAAAGACCCTCGATTGGGATAGACTTGGGGAGGTAGTTGCCCTCTCTGTAAGGTTTTTGGACGGGGTGATTGAGATGAACCCCTACACAATTCCCCAAATTAGGCAAACCTCTTTGGCCATAAGAAGGATCGGCTTGGGGGTTGGAGGTTGGGCAGACATGCTAATTTCCCTGGGCATACCATTTGATAGTGTGGAGGCTCTTGATATGGCAAATAAAGTGATGAAGTTTATCCAGGAGAAAGGCGTTGAAGAATCTGAGGAGCTCGCCAAGGAGAGGGGAGCCTTCCCGCTTTTCTCCCAAAGCATTTACAAGCGTCCCAGAAGGAATTCGACCGTCACAACTATCGCCCCCACCGGTTCAATCTCGATAATTGCAGGAGCCTCATCGGGGATTGAGCCTCTATTTGCAATTGCATTTCAGCATATTGTCAAAGATAAGCACCTAAATAGGAAGCTAACTTTCATAAACCCCAAGCTCATTGAAATTGCTAAAGAAAAAGGATTCTGGACGGACGAGATAAGGGAAAAGGTCGAGGAGGAAGGAGTAGTAAGGAACATTGATGGGATTCCTACGGAGACTAAGGCACTTTTCGGTACCGCACACGAAATTGACCCAGAGTGGCATATAAAGACTCAAGCCGTTTTCCAGAAATACACGGAAAATGCAGTTTCCAAAACCATTAATTTAAGACACGACTCAACATTTGAGGATATAAAGAAAGCCTACTTACTAGCCTGGGAGACGGGTTGTAAGGGGATAACCGTGTTTCGAGACGGTTGCAAAGACGCCCAGGTTCTAAATCTGGGAATAAAAGAAAAGAAGGAAGAGGTCGTCGAGACAGAACCCTTAAGAGTTAGACCTTTTAAAGTGACGGGGTCAACTTATAAACTCCAAACTCCGGTTGGCACCGCCTTTATTACTATAAATCAGGACGAAAATGCCAGCCCACTTGAGATTTTTGTGAATGTGGGTAAAGCAGGAAGCGACGTTGCAGCCATGGCCGAGGCCTTGGGAAGAACTATCTCAACCGCCCTAAGATTTAGGGGTAGTCTTATGCCGAGGGAGCGAGCCATGGAAATTGCTACACAACTTGCAGGTATCGGCGGAAGGCGTTCAGTAGGATTTGGTCCCAACAAAATCCGCTCCCTCCCTGATGCCATATCATTCGCCCTTTCTACCCACTACGGATTTAAACTAAATGGCGATGCAAGGAATTACTACGCCGTTAACGGTGAAGCTGGAGCTGTTATGGTGGCGCAAAGTCCTGCTCAAGGACAACCCTCTAACGGGGGTTTAATGGTCGACCCCGTAGCGGCTCCAGCCGAAACAGCAAACGGAGCAAATGGCAATGGGGAGCTTTCTGCAAAGTCAAATGGAGTAAAGCCTTCTCCAGAGATAAATTTGATTCAAGAAACTACCACTCCACAGATTTATCTGCCATCGGGTCAACCAGTCGGGGATCTTTGTCCCTCCTGTGGGGCTAGCTCCCTCGTTTATGAAGAAGGCTGTGCAAAGTG
>CAYNFU010000024.1:0-11738 GCA_964396785.1 uncultured Gammaproteobacteria bacterium
GCCATTTAACAAATTTTATTGTAGTAGTTCTATTCCCTTTTGCAACTGCTCATCCTCGTCGGTTTCGCCGTTATCCTCTAACTCAAAATCGGGCGTTAATCCTTCACCGTCTACCCACACACCAGAAGGAGTTAGCCACCTGGCAACGGTTATATGAAGTCCCGCACCCCCGTCGACCTGTTGCGGCTCCTGTATGGTTCCCTTTCCAAATGTTTTTTCACCAACGAGCTTTACTTTTTTGTCGTCGCGCAATGCACCTGCTAATATTTCGGAGGCAGAGGCTGAACCCTGATTTACAAGGACCACAAGCGGGGTATTTGGGAATCTTCCTATTTTTTCAACAACATATTCGCTTTTTTGCTCTCCCCTCTCCTCAATTACAACTACTCGTCCAGTTTTCATAAACTCGCTCGCAATATCGACCGCCCCCTGCAAATATCCGCCGGGGTTATTTCTAAGGTCAAGTACAATTCCTTTTAGGCTCTGCTTCTTAAGGATCTCAATAACTGCCTCCTCCCATTCTGCCTCGGTCTCCCCGCCAAATTTAAGAAGTCTGACCTGAGCAATATTTTCATCATCCCCAACGAATGTTAGTGTAACGGAAGGAACGTCAATTGACTCTCGTACCACGTCCACCACAATTGGTTCTTCCTGACCCTCGCGAAGGAGAGTTAGGGTTACAATCGTCCCCGCAGGTCCCCTTATTGCCGAAACGGCGTCGGTAATTGAAATTCCAACAGTTCCCCTTTCAATTCCCTTCGCTTCATCCTTGATGCCTACGATGAAGTCTCCTGCTTCAATTCCGGCTTTTTCTGAAGGTGAGTTGGGTAAAGGCGCAATTACCGCGAGCTGATTTCCCTTAAATCCTATTTGAATCCCAATTCCGTCAAAACTTCCCAACAGGTCTTCCTGGACTACCCTATTTTTATCCGGTGGCAGAAAAACCGTGTATGGATCCCCCAGGGCAGATACCATTCCCTCAATCGCCCCATAGACCATATTGGCAGGAATTACTTTTTCTTTGTCAAAATAGGAGGTATTTATGGTATCCCAAACTCTCCAGAAAAGTGAGAAGTCTAGGTCTTTCTTATCCTGTGGAAGCTCTCGGGTAATCGTAACCTTGGGAAACTCGGCAAGACTTCCTTGGTAGCCCTTAAACCCTAGCAAGTAGCCCGCCGAGAAAGTCGCGGCCAAGACAATTAAAGCTAGTATCAGATATCGAATAAGGGTGAAGTTTATTTTGGGCAAGGGGGAATTTGGCTCCATAAAGCTTATGTAATTTTATCACCTAAAGAGCCGAAGTAAACGGCAGAAGTCCCAGAAATCTCGCCCGCTTAATGGCGAGGCTTAAGCGCCTCTGGTGCTTTGCACAGACTCCCGAGCGCTTTCTACCAATGATTTTAGCCCGGTCGGTCACAAACCTCTTAAGCTCCTCATATGCTTTGTAATCGGGATCCTTCTTGGCACTACAAAATGGGCAAACTGCATCTCGGGGAGCTTCTTCTTGTCTACTTACTCTGGGGCGTGCTCGTGGGGGCATTTAGATTTTAGAAGGGAATCTCCTCTTCCTCCTCAGGGGTAACTTTTTCCTCTTTCTTGGCTTTCTTGTCCGAAGACTTTTTAGTACCTTTTTTCTTATTTTCTGCCGGCTTTGGTGTTGCGGGCTCTTCCGGCTCCATTTCTCCAGACTGAAGCGTTGGTGCTTCAAGTGAGGCTTCGGGCACTTCCAGCTCCCCTACTTCGCGACGCGAGTCAAGAAGAATCATATCCGAAATCACTATCTCGGTTGAGGTCCTCTGATTCCCATCCTGCCCGGTCCAACTCCTGGTTTGGAGCCTTCCTTCGACATATACTTTTCTTCCTTTTGAAAGAAGCTGGGAACAAATTTCGGCGAGTTTATTCCATGAAACTAATCTATGAAATTCGGCGTCTTCTTTTTTCTCCCCCGCCTCCGTAACCCACTGGCGATTGGTCGCAAGTCCAAAGGTACATACCGCAGTTCCTTGAGGGGTGTAGCGTAGTTCCGGATCCCGCGTTAAATTGCCGATTAAAACCACTTTGTTTAAGCTTCTTGCCATAATTATTTTCTAATAAGTAATAATCGAACGACGTTCTCGTTAATATTGAGCTTTGTCGATAAACCTTTAACTTCTTGCGGGTCTAATTCTAGAGGAAAAAATAAATAATTTCCACTTTCAGACTTTCCGATCTTATAAGCTAAGGTTTTCTCTCCCCAATCCTCAACCTCTCCAACCTTACCTTTGGCTTCCTCGACTAACTTCTCCACCTCGTCCCGAACGGATTTTTTCTTAGCCGAGGTTGCCTTTCCGTCCAAAAGTACGGTCAATTCATATTTTTGCATACGGGAAAGTATATCAACTTGCCACTTTAAACTCAATCACGTCTTTGTCGAGAACTATGTAGTCCTTGCCTTCGAGCCTTACTTTCCCTTTCTCCTTTGCCGCGTGCCAACCCCCAGACTCTAGCAAATCATTAACTGAAATTACTTCTGCCTTAATAAAACCCTTAGCGAAGTCTGTATGAACGACTCCGGCTGACTCATATGCACTACTCCCCTTTTTTATGCTCCAGGCGTGAACTTCTTTTCCTCCCTTTATTGTATAAAAAGTAATAAGCTCAAGAAGCTCGTAGGACTTTTTAATTAATTTCTCAAGCCCAGACTCGAAAACTCCGAGCTCTCTTAAGTAGTCTCTTCGTTCAACCGCATTAAGATCCATAAGATCCTCCTCGATCTTGGCGGAAATTATAAGTGCTTCCCCGTATTTTTCTTTAACTTTTCCAACCAAGTTCTCAATTTTTGACCTCTGGGTTAGGTCGGCCTCGCTCACATTCAATACATATATCATGGGTTTGCCCTTTATCTCACCCAATTCAAGTTCCAGATTGACTATCTCAATATCCTCCCCTATTTGCTCTAAGGTCCCGGGTTCGTGGGTTGCGTGTTGGTGGCTTACATTAGGATCCGAAAATGCTCTAACGACGTGGATGATTGCATCCACCTCGCGAATTTTGGCCAGGAACTGATTTCCTAACCCTTCACCTTTATGTGCTCCACGAACTAGTCCGGCAATGTCAATAAAAGTTACGTTTGCGTGTACTGTTTCTTCTGGTGAAATAAGACGAGACAATTCTTCCAAATTTTTATCCGGTACAGAAACAATTGCCTCGTGAGGCTCAATTGTAGTAAATGGTCTTGCCGCAGTTTCAGCCAAGCGCCTTGCAACGAGAGCATTAAAAAGAGTTGATTTACCGGCATTTGGAAGACCTACTATTCCAACAGAAAGACTCATAATAGTTTTTTCTCCATTAGCCAATATGTTCCGTCTTCTCCCTCATCAGTTGGTTCGTCTCCGAGTCTTTCAAAACCTTTTCTTTCATATAAAGATACCAAACCCGGAACTTCCGTCCTACAATCAAGTCTGAGCCATTTTATATTTTTCTCCCTTGCTTTGTCTTCGACAATTTGTATCAACTGCCCAGCAAATCCTTATTTTTGTTCCTCTGGCAATACAGCTAAAGCTGTCATGTAGATCGCTGGGTCAGTCGGATTGGTAAAACGTACACTGTAGCCAGGTTCTATATAATATTTCGGTGGTTGGGTGTCCAAAGTAACCGTACCTACAGTTTTTCCATTAGCTATGCCCATATAAACCTCCTTTTTATGAACCATTTTTGCAACCATTTCTTCTGTGTAATACTTTGCCCAGTGATTTAGGCCTTGATCAGAAAGCCATTTGGAACTCTCCCTTATTATTTCCCAAACAATGGGTACATCACTAGCACTTGCTCGTTTTATTTCCAACCTAACTGGTCTTTCTGTGTCCTTCGACATATCACTTCTGGCATGAAGCTATTATAGAACTATAGAAAACAAAATTCTCCCTTGGTTATCTCTTTCTATAATTATTCCGTCCTTATTTGGCTTTGGAAGTTTGAATTTGAAGTAGAAATCAAAAGTTGGGTTAGCATAATACGAATCCCTACTAACAGCCCCATTTAAAACATTATACCTACTAAAGTATAATAGTCCCTAATGTCATTCAGCGAACTAGCTAAAATCCTTGGCGCCTTTGAACGAAGAGGGAATATTCCTCAAAGATTCATTATCAAGAACGTCACTTACTACTCTCAATGGGAGTCTCCAGCTTTGGTGAGAAAAATAATTAGAGACGAGGTTTCCCCCCAAGAAGATCCATTGTGGAAAAGGTCGGGGGCCAAATCGCCGGAGGAATATGAACTTTGGTCAAGCAACATGTGCGGTATGGCTTGTTTAAAGATGATAATAAAGCATAAATTCGATAAAGTTATTCCCATTATTACCCTCGGTAGAAGGTGTATGAAATTCGGTGGGTACAAGGAAAAGCCCAATACAGTTGATGGTTTGTATTACCCTCCTTTTATAAGATTCATCAATCATGAGTTCGGGCTAAAAGGAAGGATCGCTAGCATTCTAACATTGAATCGGATTATGAAAGAATCGGCGCAGGGTAATTATCTTATTGCATCAGTAAGTTACAAAATAAGAAATCCCAATTCTATACCTGCTACAGTTGGAGGACACCTTGTATTAATGCTAGGCTACGACTTGGAGAAAAAAATTCTTCTTTTCCACAATCCCTCCGGAGACACAAGAGAAAATCAAGAATATGCAGAAATATCTTTTGAGCAGTTTGGGAGGTTTTTTGCCGGAAGAGGGATTGTAATAGAAAAGTGATTACGGTAGATATCTTGGCCTATTAAAGGCTGTATTTAACATTTCTATAACTAGTTGGTCGTAATCTATACCCGCTGCATTTGCCGATGTTACCATATTGCTATGCAGCGACATTCCGGGAATAGTATTTACTTCAAGAACGAAAGGAATATTCGTTTTGTTATCTAATATAAAATCTACCCGATTGAACCCATAACAGCCTATAAGCTCAAAAACCTTTCTGGCTAAATCTTTCACTCTCTTGGTAGTAACTCGGTTCAGTGAGGCAGGACACCTATATTCATGGAGTTTTGAATCATGCTTTGCTTCGTAATCGTAAAATTCTTTTTTTGATATTGTCTCAAGTATTGGAAGTACAACTATCTTGCTTTTTCTCTGTAATACTCCAACGGTAAGAGAACGTCCAGTTATGTATTCTTCTACAAGAAATCTATCAAATCCTTGTCTTTTGAATTCTTTGAAATTGTTAATGAATTGCTCACTTGTATGAATTACGTTTGAACCCAAACTTCCTCCTTCGGAAATGGGCTTAAGAAATAGAGGGATGCCAAGTCTCTTCATAATTTTCGTAAACTTATGAACACTCAGCTTATCTGGCAAAACTTCAAAGCGGGGCGTGGGAATACCGGCGGTACCTAGAAGTATTTTAAAATAGTTTTTATCCATCCCCAAGGCAGAAGATAAAACACCAGAGCCTACATACGGTTTTCCTACCGTCTCCAAATATCCCTGGATTTTTCCGTCCTCTCCATATCTCCCGTGTAGTACAATAAATACTACATCAGCCCTATCCAAATTATTTATAAAGTTCTTTTCAAGCGGATCCGCCAAATACGAGTTTCTATATCCTTGTTTTATTAAAGAGTCGTAAACCGCTTTTCCTGAAATTAATGAACCAGGTCTTTCTCTTGACTTCCCACCGGAAACTACAGCAATCTTTAATTCTTTTGAAATGAAATTGCTTTTCATACTTTAGCTCATAAAATCAATCACGCTGTGAACTACATGATTTATAATGTCCACATAGTTAAACCCTCTTAATCGAGCAGCTTTTGTAAAGGGTCCTACTTCAGACAACGTCGGAAGAGAGTTGATTTCAAGAAAATAGACATTTTTGGCTCGGTCTACTATCGTATCTATTCTAGAATAGCCCTTACATTCAATTGTCTTGTGCGCAACGATCGCACCTTTCATTATCTTCTCGGAAAGCCTCTTGTCTATCCTGGCGGGCACATGATACCTTAACACACGTTCTATTTCTTTTTGTGGACTAAATTGCATTATCGATTTTACATCATAGGAAAGAACTTTAATGCTTTTTGCCTTCTCCATTTCAATACAAGCTAAAGGAACGACCCGACCTTTTATCTCCAAAATAGGAATCGTTATCTCTGTCCCCCTTATGTACGACTCCACAATTAAATTTTTGTGTCTATCTAATAATTTCTTAGCTCTTTTCAATAATTCACTCAATGAATTAATATAATAAACATCCATTCCCGCGCCTTCATCTCTTGGCTTTATTACATAAGGAGACTTAACGTTGTATCTAACCAACCTTTCTTCAAGTGTGTCAAGGTTTTGGGCGCTTATTTCCAAATAGGCTGGAGTTAATAAACCCGCCTTCTCAAAGTACTTTTTAGATAAGCTCTTATTTTTAGTAATGGAGGCAGCCTTCGACTTGGAACCTGTATATGGTATCTTCAATTTGTCTAAAAGGTCTCTTAAACCGTAATTTACTTTTTTACTTCCAATGTACGTTGCATCTATGATGAAAGCCATATCGATGCGAGCTAATTTGACTGCCTTCTCGAATCTCTCGTCAAAGGTAATCATTTCTACATGGTACCCTAATCCTTCTAGAGCCTTAGCTACCTCGTGGGCTGTATATATAGCATCATTTAACTCTTCAGGCGTACCACCCACAATAACCCCCACCCTCAATTTTTTATCCTCTTTGGAACCTATAGTCATATAGGTGATTCTATCACCGAAATCCTTTATAAACAACTAAAAACAATCTATATCTGATTGCTTTAGGTTTTCACCCTAAAGAAGAAATCAAATTGTGGGACGGTGAAAAGACTATCCCAACAGAAAGTCCCATCGATGAATTTTAACATTTTGAAATAGTCTGTGCTCGTCGGCAAGTAGGTTCTGAAGTCAACCTTTAAGATCAAAACCTATGGAATGACAGGGTGACTGTTGATCAAAAATGGTAATAGGTATTAAATCAGAGTCTTCTTTACCCGGGATATCTTCTAGTTGAAAAAAATAAAGCCGGGTTCAACATGGGGCACAGAACCATCATTTTGACAACGGAGAACATAAATTGGTTCTCTTGATTCAGGATCTATAAAGAAACCACTTATACTCGTAATCTCGTAAGGCTCAACAGCATAATCATCATCGTCTGAATCATCATGATAATATCCTACAATAAGGGGTTTTGGTTTTGACCAACCATCTTTTTGAACAAGAATTCGCGGTTGACTCTCTACTGGGGTCGCTTCAAACGTTACATGCCCTCCATCTTGTAATAATTTAGCAGGGAGATATAAGTCGAATCCCCTTCCTGGAAATTTATACGTTTCAATAAAAACTGTAAGTATATCTCGATCTAATTCAGTCATTTATCTTCAACTCTGAATAATATATTAAAAGACTTATACCACGGACATTTTTCAAAGTCAAAATTAATGCATCCTTATTTGTATAGTTTCGTTATTTGGAATGATTATTCTCCCCAATTCACTTTCTCGAAGATCTCTTTCTATACTTATTTTCGGAAGGACTACCTTGAAATAACTTTATTTGAGGTGCATTTGCAACAATAACAGCATGGAGTAACTCTGGATCCATCCCGATATCTGAAGCCCTTATTCTAAAACCTTCATCGTTTGGAGATAGTCTTCCAATATTAAAGGTTTGTGACGTATCCAACCCACCATAACTTTCTTTAATATCACAGAGCATACCACCGGAATAAGGAACATATGCCAATAAGACTTCTCTATCATTTCCTGTCAATCTTCCCGTCTCTCTATCTGTTTCTACATCCACGATACATTTATCAGTAACATCAACAACTTTTACTTCAAAAAGTTCATCTCCAGTCTGGGAATCATAGAACATACTCTTTTTTCCTTCTAAATCAGGTCTGGGCTTCCCAAACATTATTTCTTTTGCTAGTTTTTGAAGTTGTTTGGCAACTTCTGCCGAATCCGTCTCTTGGCTTGGTCTTAATACTTCAAAATAAGCCCTACCTAGTTTTTTACATATTGGAGATCCACACTGCACCATATGAATTCCCAACTCTGCATCTGTTAACATCGTACCCTCATTTCTTACATAAAATCTGTTGGCCATTTCAAAAAAACCTTTAACATTATCCCAACAACCAATTTCTGTTCTAATCGTTCTCTCTTTTACTCCTTCACTTACAAGGCCAAGCCCATACATTATTTGCTCGCTTGTTCTTCCAGCTTGAAACATGCCTTGTAAAATTTCATACGGAGTTTGTCCAGCCCTTTCTTCTGACATAATGTGTGAATTATACCTTATAGTTATGCTAAATTCATATATAAAACAATTTAAAGTCCGAAATAGTTTGTTTGAATCGGTGGGGTATAAACTATCCTTCCCAGTTCATCTCTTTGAAGTATCGACCTTGCCTTTCCGGGTGGCGGGAGCTTGAAGTTAAATTTAAATTCAAATTGTGGAATAGTGTAATTACTATCCCAACTGAGAGTGACATTACTTTATTTTACCACCTAAGGAAGAAATGGTTCCTTTGGCCCGTGCCTCATAAAACCTTTAATATGTGGAATTGGATCTAAGGCCTTTGGTAATTCATATCCCAGCCCAACTTCGTCCCTACGAGTTAAATTTCCATTCTCAAACACAGCACGCCCCTGCAATCGCTCAAACCCGACTTCGCAAGTCCATTTAGCTAACCTGCCTTTATCGTAAGAGAAACTCAAATCCATCTATTGGGTCAATTGTCTAGTAAGTGCTGGATCGTCAAGTCCCGATACTGGAAAAAGGACTCCTGGGCGGGTTACTTTACCCATTCTGTCGATTTTCCCATTGGGTATTGCCACCATCTCATAGAGAATATCCGACTGACCCAAGCGCCATCCTAATGATACTGCCACCAACTTGTTAAAGGCTCTGAATTGGTAGAAGAGTCGGCCAATAGCAGGATGGTCAGGGTTATCTGTTAATGTTTGCGAGAGTTCAAGGACAGAAACACTACCGAAAGCACTATTAAGATAATGCTCTGTGTTCCAGACGTATAAAGCCTCTACGTTTCCCTCATCTCCCACTGTGAGTTCGCTAATTGGAGTATTTCTTAAAACATTGGGGGTAAGATCGTACCTTTGCCTCACCCTACTGTGCCAGGAAGTTAACCATTGAACCGTCTCGTTAAGAGCTTCCTCCCCACTTCGAAATTCTACTTGTGAACCCTCTTTTGGCGCCATGAAGGGAGATTGTACATTTCCTTACCGAAAAACACCAATTATTACTCTTGGAAATTGACGTCGAAGTTTAAGGTGGGTGGAGTTAGAGATTTTTCTTCAATGTCTCCTTTATTTATTTCCTCCTCAAGGACCTTTGTGTCTGCCTCCATTTTAAGTACGGCCTCATCCGTTGCATAGCGGGAGGCTTTTCTCTCCACTATAGTGGTTACAGCTTTTTCTCCTTCTTTCACTTCTTCTTCGGGCTTTAAGATCCTTCCTTTAAGATAAGAGACAACAAAGACGGCAATTATAAGAATAAAAAAGACTGCGGCAAGGGCTGTCACAATAGTTTTTGTCCTTGTCGAAATCCCAGAAGCCGAAACTATGCTTTGGGTTTGGGTAGCATTCGGAGTTCGGGTAAAAAGTTTGTCTTTGATATTAAGAAGGGCTCTAACCATCCGGTCCATAGATTCGGTTAGGACAGAAAAAAAGCTCTTTCCGGGTGTAGGAGTTTCTTTTGCTGGTAAATTTTGGTCCATATTAATCTTCAAATTTTATTTCGGTAATTATTTCTGCCAAGAATGAATTTGCTTCTTTTAAGTATTGATATGCCTCTTTGAGTTTAAAAAGGGCTTGGTTATAGGAAGAGCTTATACTCGTTCCAGAGCCCAATTTCGTAATAATTTCATAAGCTTCGGCCTCTTTCTCCCTACTTCTGGTTATTTTTTCTTCGGTATCTAAAATCCATCTCTCAAGAAGCTGTGTGTCTTTATCACCATTCACCTTAATTTCAGCAATTTTTTGCTTTAATGAGGCAAGAATTGCCTCCTGTCTTTCGCGCACATAGATTACTTTACCACCAGAAGTTCCCACCAAAGTCTCGTAAAAAAGTGGGATATCGGCCTTAAATCTTCCTTCAGCCTTTTTGCTGTCACCAACTAAATCATCCAACGTCCCGGCTGAAGGGAGTGAGTCAGAATGGTCAATATGCCAGGTAACCTCTTGGTCAATCTTCGCAAAAAGTACTTCTTTTTTAGCCCCGTCAGCGCCTGGCGTTTCATCGAGTTTTTTCCTTACCGCGGTAAGATAAGTTTCGACAGTAGAATCTCTTGCCTTAAGCATTGCAAGGGTTGCGTTATATGCGTTTTCTTGAGACTTTAAGGTCTTAAACTGCAAATATTGAGAACGATAAAGTTCATAATCAAGGTTTGCTTTTCTATATATGTCAAAATTGAAAATGTAATCCGCATAAGCCCTTTGGAAATTAAATTCTTCCGAACCCGGAGTTTGGGCATAAGCCGGTGAAACAAGAAAAAATAAAAAGAAGACAATACTTAAAGGAAGAAATCTCATACCATTACATTTTACACGAGTATTAGCCCTCTTCACAGATTTTGAATACTGGAAAGTGTAACCAGCTAGTAAGTTACCTTAATTCTTCCACTCGAAAAAGTTACATCGTAGCCAGTTAGAGACTTTAGTTGGAGTCTATACAAGTTTCTCCCGGACCAAAGGCTCATGTAACCCGAAGAGACGTTGGTCGAAGTTATATTCCCTGTTGTAGAAATTTCGCTCCCGTCAACGGCATTCCCGTGGGTAACGTCAAAAAGTCTCGCAAACGCTTGACCGTTTCCATAGGCAACTTTAAGAGACGCCTCCCAAGAAACTTTGGCATTCTTTGAGTAATCGTTGGCAAGATCGATGGAAACTTCGACTCCCGGCATATCTATCCAGGAAGTTGAGGTTGTTGATACCGGCCCGTCGAGCGGAATATAGACTGTTTGATTTTTTGTACTGGGAGAGGTTACCTGGGAAGCCGGTTTGGGAACCGCAGATATGGTGGCAATTGCCTCGGCGACTTTCCTATCAATCTCCTGCCTACACTCTTCCCCGCATCCCGCAACTACCTCATCTACAGGGTTTTCAACTTCCTCAATTTTCGCATCCGAAATATTAATCGCGTCAACTTTTTTGTCGAGAGAATAAAAAAGGTAGTAGGAACCGACAACGCCGAGAATTGCGAGGAAGCTTAATATTGGGGCAAGAAATTTCTGCATTTTTTAGGTTTTTTTTACCAGGGTGCCACCTTTTGAGTCCATTAAATAAAAACCCTTCTCTTCTATTTTAATCCGGATTTTATCCGCATCCTCAAATTTCCCTTCAACCCTTAGTTTGTTTCTCTCATCGATTAATTTTTTCAAGTCTTCCGGAATTGCAAGCTTTGTAGTTGAAACCTTATTTAAAGAAAGCCCCAAAATTTCGTCGAAAGATAGCGCCAAATCGTACTTATCCTCAGCTGGAATATTGCTTTTCAACATATCCCACATAATTGCAACTCCCCTCGGGGTATTAAGATCGTCGCTCACCGCTTCGATGAATGCGTACCTTACTTCTTCCATTTTGCCTTCTTTCTCTTTCGAGAGAACTGTCCTTTGTCTCGACTCTTTCAATGCAAGGAGTTGCGACCGGAGTTTGGTCAAGGCATTTTGTGCCGAAGTTAGGCTTTCCCAGGTAAAATTAAGGGTATCACGATAGTGGGC
>CAYNFU010000025.1:0-9216 GCA_964396785.1 uncultured Gammaproteobacteria bacterium
AACCATGATAGGGTCTCGCCCCCTTCCAGATTGAAAAAGTTAAGTTTAACTTCATCACAATCACCAAATGTATTGTAACAGAAAGGTCAAAGGTAAAAAAGAAGATTTATTACCTTGCTCGGCTCGCAATACTACGAAAAACTTGTCTAACCGTCCGCACTTGTAACTTCCAATCAGCTTCATTACTTTGGGCCTGGTCTCTCATATTTTTGTAGCGATCTGTGCGTTGGTCTGTCGAACTACCGATAGCCCTTATGCTATTTTCAAGTTGACGGGGAGTAGGAATTGGCTGGCGAGGCAAATGACTTAAAATTTCTAGTTTAGACATATAAGTCGCGTCAGCCATTCTACTAATTTATGAAGAAAAAGCAAGACTCGGAATTAAGTTGAAAAAATTTGATTAAAAATGTAAAATAGGAAGCTAGGAGAATCAAAATGTCAGAAAAACCAGAATCAGGCGAAAAACGTCCGCCAACAGCCGAAGAAGTAATGAAATGGCAAAGTCAAGATTTGGCTCGAAGACGAAGGCAGACTCGTCATGGTACGGTATTTCATGAACACCTCGATTTGGCACAAACTGAGGCAGAAGACCGTGCAAGAAAAAGAGCTCATCCAACAAGCGGGTCTACTACTACCCTTCCTGTTAGGACAGGCTTCCAGGGACAAAGACCTCCTAAACCTGGAGAATAAGTTAAACCCTAAGATATGGCCGAACAAGACAAACATATAGACTTACTCTGGCTAGAAACCATTTATGGAATAGCCCCCCAGAGTCTTCCAGTTGACGCGCGCTTAAAAGCAAAAGAATTAGGACCAGACGGAGTTAGAGAGCTGGTGGAGCAATATAGGGGAACAAAGTTTTATAGGGGTAGAAGGGTAGGGCGTGAAGATCTTTCCAACCGGCTTGAACAGATGCATAGACTTGCATTTGAGGGTGGAGGTAGATGGGTGCGAGGAGAGCCGGTTTACGGTGATACCCCGTCTACTTGGATTAACCAGGAAGTAGACGAAATTCTCGAAGGCCAATTTGGGTAGAAATTAGTGGTATTTGACTACAAGCTGCGGTGTATTTCCGCTACCGGTTGAGTTATTAGCCGATTCGAAATTCGCAAAGTCTCCAGTTACGTCTCCTCCAATATTTTCTATAGCAAAATGTAGCCGATATTGAGAGCGGGTTCGGCCAGCGGAAATATCATTTTTGAGCCTATCTAAAACGTCTAAGTCTTTCCATTCAATTGTTGCGTTTGCAGTTAAGGTACCAAAACTTGAGGAGATAGATCCTGCGCTGTAATCGGCATTTTCAAATGTTGAGCCATAGTCGAGGTGGTCTACCTTCAGACTTGACCCGACGCCATAGGGGTTTCCGGTTATGCTGGTTTGGTAGAGCCTGAGGGTGGCAGAATCAATAATTTTCCCTGAAGGAATTCCCGAAATGTCAAAGCTTACAAACCCTCTGGTTATTAGGTTGCTGTTTCTTCCTGCACGGATTTCGATCCCGGTATTTCCACCTCCGTTACTGGATTGAAAGCCATCCAGTGACGCTGCTGCCGAAAGAGTCATTGTTTGACTAGCTGGCGTCGGGGTAAGTGTTGGAGTTGGGGTACTCGTTGGTTTCTTTGTGGGGGTTGGCGAACCAGTCGTTTTAGGCTCCTCAGTTGGAGTAGGAGATATAGCTTCAGGCGTCGGAGTTGGGGTGGGTTCTTCAGAACCTCCTCTATTTCTAAACCCGAAATAATAAGCAGCACCACCAACCAAAAGAAAAAGAATAACTACTATTAATACATATGGCCATTTTTTTCCACCCGATTCTCCATTTGAGGATGGGGAAGCATCTTGCGGGACTTGAACTTCTTGTGTACCTTCCGGTTCCATTGGCCGAATAGTAATCTAGCAAAAAAATTATGTCAATAGGGCAGTCAGAAGGCTAAGATTAATACAAAGATTAAAAAACCAAACAATATGAGCCATTTAGTTGTGTAAGCCAAAACCTTTATAGCATCAATTTTTTGCTGTTTTATCCAAAAAAGATATACAGGATAGCCCAAAGTTAAAAATCCACAGATAAGCACAGATACGCTAAAAAGTGTGAGAAAAAGGATCGGACCCAAGGCGTTTTTAACAGGAACCCATTTATTTGCATTCCACATTAGAAGACCAACGGAAGAGATATAGAAAGAAAGAGCGAGGGCTTGGAGGAAAGCTACCCGTTTCAAACCCAACTTTTCGAGTTTTTCCACAATCTAATTATAACACTTGCAGGTCACGTGAGCGTATGTCGAACCTTTCATTTAAATATTCGAATAATTGCTCCAATAGTAATCAAAACAACTGAAAGTGACAATAATAAATAAGCGAGTGTTTGAGTAGGTTTTTTACCAAGATAATAGGCAGAATTTTTAAGTTCAGATTTGCGGTCATCTTCAAAGTCACGATATTCGTTAGATAAATCGCCGTATGAGGATGCTAAGAACACCCCTATTAAAGCGAGCCAGGTAATATGGTTCCATGTACTAGTTGGTAGTAGAGAAAAATAGAGTACAGTTGATGTTGCAAAGAAGTAGGCGTGGGTCAAGATGTCTAGGACAGGAATATTTTTAAGCCTAAGTTTTTTCCAAGAATAAAGTCCGCTTGTTAAGAGAATAGAGAAAGCAATTAAGGCGGGAAGGGTTCCATTAAAAACAAAGCTCAGGCTAAGAGTCGATAATACTAACATCACTAAAGCTATCCATCCCAACTCGACTTTCCAAATGCCGTAGCCAAAAGGATTAATGAATCTTTTGCCGGGACTTTTTGCATCGTCCTCACGGTCTTCTATATCGTTAATCAAAAAAGCAAAAATTGTCGTAAGTAGATTCACTAGGATAGCTATGAAGACTGATGTATTAAGAGGACTCTTTGTAAAGAAGATGGCTACTATTATTAAGAAAGGAAAATATAGAACGTCTTTGATATACCGAGGATAGAGGTAGTCTTCTACTAGATTAAATGATTTAGGTATCATGTCTTTATACTACAATATCTTTTTAAACGTCTAAACTCCTTAGAGATTAACTTGCAGACATTAGTAACCGAACTTCGAACTTTATGGCACAAAATAGATGGATATTTAGTAAATGGATTTCAGAGGTTCTTACAGCCTAATGCGAGCTTTAGTTTGTGAACGTAACTGTAGAAATAATCTTGTTATAGGTAGGAAGATTATCTTTAGTTTCTTTTTCATCTGGCTCGAACTCAAAGTAATAGTTTAAACCATTGTGCTGTACCCACGTAATCACAGCATAAAAAGTTTCTGTAGGGTCACCTGGTAGAGTTCTACTAACATATTGCATTGCGTCTTTACCATCAACTTTTATATTTCCAATCTTATATAACCTTTGACCAGTTCCAGTTGAAGTGGGTTCAGCTAATTTTTGTTTGAAGTCACTTTCAGTGCCATAAGGGAAACGAGGACTACCTTTTTCTGATGTTGTAACTGCTATTTTCTGACTGAAAGGACTGTATGTGTCAGTTCCAGGAGGTGCAAATACAACTTCACCTGGACTTGATATAAATACGCCTTGCTTATCATCTATTTCCCAGTCTTTTGGAACTCTTATAGAAAAATTAACAACGCTACTTGTGTAAATCTTCTCGTTAGATGCTTCATCAACAGTAACTGTTCCTTTATTCATTTTAGTACCTGTACCAGTATTTGATACTGGAGAAGGTGACACACTTTCTGTTGGGGTAGAAGCAGTTGGAGTTGTATTCGAGGTTTTATTTTGTGTTCCTAAATAATACACTCCACCTGCAATAACTACCAGAAACATAATAACTCCTAAAAGGATTGGGAAATTACCTCTTTGATTGTTAATAGGATGTTGAGCAGGTTGTGCGGGTGTTTCAGCAGGATTTACTGATTGATTTTGACTTCCATTCTCCATCTACATCAGCATTTCAGAAAGTAATAAGGAAGTCAAATTCGGTTATCTTCAGGAATTGATAGGTTTGATACAGTTTTTGGAAGCTAAATAAAATGCAGAGCCTTTACAACAAAATCCGAACTCAATTTACTGCACCGCTCTAGTGACTTAGCTCCGGCTCGTCCTTTCAGTCCTCGCCTCCGCATTTTTTGCGCGCTATTTTCAATACCCAAATCTAAAAATACTATTGACAAATAATACTATTTGTCATATTATGTGTTTGGTGAAATATTACGATTGGAATAAAGCGAAAAATGAGTTATTAAAAATTGAGAGGGATGTTTCTTTTGAGGAAGTCTATATAGCAATAGAATCTGGTGGACTTTTGGAAATAGTAAAACATCCCAATTCAAAGAAATATCCAAATCAAAAGATGTTTGTCGTAAGTATAAACAATTATGTGTACCTAGTACCCTTTGTCGAGGATGAAGAAAAAGTATTTTTAAAGACAGTTATTCCGAGTAGAAAAGCTACTAAAAAATACCTAATTAAAGGAGGTGAGAAAAAATGAAATATTATGAATTAACAAAAGAAGAAAAATCTATATTAGATGACTTTGAAAAAGGGGATTTGGTCCCGGTTCCAGATCTTAAAAAGGCAAAGAAACTTTATGAGAAAATCGCCAAAAACACCTTGAATAAGACTAAAAATATAAATATCAGGCTTTCAGAGAGGGTAGTATCACGCTTAAAAGCCAAGGCTGCCGAGGAGGGAATTCCTTATCAAACATTGGCTTCCTCAATTCTTCATAAATACGCAAATCAGTAAATGATTGCCTCGCCTCCGCTTTTTTTTGCGCGCGATTTTCACCACAAAACAAAATGGGGTATAGTGAAGCTGCAATGCCAAGCGGAGAATGGAATATCGTTTACTATGAAAGTTTGAGTGGCGACATTCCTGTATATGATTTCATCGAAAATCTAAGTCCAACTGCTAAATCCAAGGTTTCCAACACTTTTGATTTATTGGCTGAACATGGAATTAAATTAGGCCTACCTCATGTTAAAAAGGTAACGGGAACCAAGCTTTGGGAATTAAGGATATTAGGCGGGGATAGTATTAGAGTTTTCTATGTAGCAACTTCAGGTAGGACATTTTTGATGCTTCACGGATTTATCAAAAAGAGTCAAAAAGCTCCTAAAAAAGAAATAAAAATTGCCATTGCTAGATTGAAAGAATATAAATCAAGGGAATCTTGACATATCACAATATTGTGATATTATGATTATAATATGAACTGGAGAACACACAAAAGACAACTTCTTAGAGATCCTGAAGTTAGACATGCCCTTAAAGAAAGCGAGCTTGAATTTCAGATTGCCAAATCTATAATTGAAGCAAGGATCAAAAGAGGAATGACTCAAAAAGAGCTAGCAAGAAGACTTAATACTAAACAATCAGTCATTTCTAGGGTTGAAACAGTAAAAACAACTCCATCGCTAAGTTTCCTTAAAAGAGTTGCTGAAGTTCTTGATACTTCTCTCCGAGTTCAAATAGGTACTTAATCTCGCCTCCGCTTTTTTTTGCGCGCGCCTTAGACCTGCTAACGCAGAATATTATTGTCCCCCCACAGCTAACAATTTTATTTATAAGAAAATAATGTACTCGCTGATATAATTACAAAATGACAACCAAGGAAAAGAAAAGAGTTGTTTCATATATTCTTCTAATTGTTGTTGTTTCCGTCACCCTTTCTGTCTGGGGTTCAAGGATTGACACAAGTGGTATTGTTTTATTTGTCCAAAGAATGGGAATTTGGGCTCCTTTGGTTTACATACTTCTTCTTGCAACTCCTTCGATAATCGCACCACTAAGCAACTCACCAATTTTTATTTCAGGATATATATTATTTGATAATAGAGTACAGCTTTATGCTTACTTATCCATATTACTTGCATCAGTAATAAATTTTTGGATTGCAAGAAAATGGGGGAGACTTTGGGTTAGAAAATTAGTAGGGAAAGATGATTTGGCGAAAGTGGACGCTTTTGCTAATGACTATGGGCTTTTGTCTTTAATTTTCTTGAGAGTTTTCCAGGGGCATATTTCTGACTTTGTTTCCTATGCCTACGGTTTAACGAGGATGAAATTTGTACCCTACCTAATTATTTGTATTCTAGCTCCAATTCCATGGCTTTTACTTTGGCAGTATTACATTTTCCCAAGAGTTGATAATGTTGCCGATTTTTCTTTTTGGTTTCTAATAACTCTAATTCCCGTTCTGATAATTTCCTGGTTTTACTGGAAGTATAAAAATAAAAGAAATAAATAAGCGGAAATCCTTTTGGGCAGACTTATACCTAAAAATTCGTACCGCTTTATTACGCTAGCTCCGGCTCGGCCTTCGACCTCGCCTCCGCTTTTTTGCGCGCGATTTAGGCCATGCTTTGCATGACATTGTTCTTGCCCCACCCATCCCAGCGCGAACAATTTATCTATATGTTGTAAGGAGCTCCCGATAAAGATAAAATTCAGGCAATGAAAGTCAGTCAAATATACCGAAAGTACCAGCTTATGTCTAGTCTCCAAGCTCACATGTTTAGGGTTGCGACTGTGGCGTCAGAAATATGTGACAATTTTAGGAAACCCATAGATAAGGACTCAGTCATCGCTGCCACATTACTTCACGACATTGGCAATATGGTTAAAATCAAATTGGAGGCTTTCCCAGAATTCTTAAAACCCAGAGGCCTAGAATACTGGAAGAAGATTCAGGAAAATTTTATCCGTAAATATGGAAAGGATGATTACCAAGCAACGTACAAAATCCTAAAGGAAATAGGGGTAAACCAGAAAGTCTACAGGCTCATAAAATCCATAGAGTTTAGAAAGGCTCCTTTGAACGTAGGACACTCTAATTTTGAAAAGAAAATCTGTCTATACGCTGATTTAAGAGTTGCACCTATGGGGATTACTTCTTTGGATGCAAGGTTAAGAGAGGTAAAAGACAGGTATATGAGAAATAAAGGCGTTAGCGAAAAGGAGTTTAACATTCTTTCATTAAGTATGAGAACCATTGAAAAGCAGATTTTTGCACATTCTAGAATCAAACCAGAAGACATAACGGAAGAAAAAGTCGGACATTTAATCGAGAAACTTAGGAGCCTCGATCTAAGCAACTAAACATTTCTTTCTGGGCAGGGGCGGAGAGAATCGAACTCCCAATAAGGCTTTTGGAGAGCCCCGGTATACCATTTACCTACGCCCCTATTTTATTTACAAAGGTATTATAAATCGATCTGAGCTCGAGAGCAATTTTATAATCATAATATCGAATTCTTATACTCCCTCTATAATTTTCCCTAATTCTTTTACCGGTGTGAGGTTTTCTGTAACTTTTCGAAAATTGGGCCAACGGTATTTGCGTAATTTTCGACCAATAGGTCAATATCTGTTTCTCGTTATGGTACTCGTGAATATGGACTAAGGCTCTTAATTTCTTCTCGTCAATCTTAAAAGAATTTCTTAAGAGTTTCAGAAAAGTTGCCACCATTTTTTGATCAGAATTGATGAAGTAAACATAACTATCAGTAGATTTGCCTCCTTCAGTCCAAAACAAAAACGAACACAGGAGTTTATAAAGACTTTTATTCAGTCTGATATATTTGAGAGAACTCAATGCAACCTTGTTGAAATAGGTCTTGATTAACTGCCTTCTTTTGCGAGCTATCTCTACTGATTTATACTGTCCTAAAATATTCCTTTTTTTAAGTCTGACTTGCGCCTTTTTGTTTAGGATGACGGTGGAAATCCAGGATGAAGAAGTGCTTTTGGCTATTTTGAGTATTTCTGAAATCTCGTTTATCGAATACCCCTTCTTGCGTAACTCGATGGCCTCACCCCTTACTTTAATTGAATATGCCATTATGGTTGTACAACCTAATTATGTGGTTCGATTTATCTAGAAGTCAAATATTTGGAGACCTCTGTCCTGCCATTGAACGATGCTCCTAAACATGCATATTATACCTCAAAATGTTAAAATTCGGGTTATGTCACCTGACTTTGAACAACCTAGGTTTAGAAGGCTAAGAAATGACTTTTTAAATGGGGGAGTTTCTGCTGGAAATGAAGTAGAGAGAGCAGAGGCTATATTGGATGCCGTTTTTGGTCCAGGAAGAGATCTTTCTGTCATTGATAGATCTGATATTTATACGAATGGTCCGCACGTTTCAATTGAGGGAGCAGCTGAAACACAAACCGCTTTACAAGAAACAATAGACCACGAGATAGTTAGAGAAAATTTAGGGCAATCGCCGGTAACAAGGGGACTTCCTCCTTGTTTGAGGGTTAAGAAAACTTTTTAATCAGTCTCTACTTGAGGTTTGTGCTTTCCTTGTGGAGCTGATATTTCTTGCAGGTAGAGCAAAACTTTTTGATCTCGAGCTTTCCTTCCATATTAATCTTATTGCGTGTAGTCACGTAGTTTTGTGACTTGCAGACTGAGCAGACTAAAGCAACAATTTCTCTCGCGCCTTTTTTTGCCATACTTTGGGTATTCTAACAGACAAATTCGAAATACGAAAATTAAATGTTAGAGCCGAGGGGGGGAATCGGACCCCCGACCTAGTCATTACCAATGACTTGCTCTACCACTGAGCCACCTCGGCAATTTTTAGTGCTGGGACTAGGATTCGAACCTAGGTAGTCCGTTAGGACGTCAGATTTACAGTCTGATGCTATTGTCCACTCAGCCATCCCAGCCTGTTTGATTCGCTGTATATTATATCAATTTTAACCCTAACCTGCCCAAAACAAAATATTGAAGATAAGTATGCTGGAATGTTGATGACTTATACAATTACTCCCAAAGGTCCACGAGATCTTTGTAGTAAGATTTTATTTCGAGATAATGATTTTTAAGTATTAAATCAAGTTTTATATTTGGATATATTTTTCTAAAGAGAAAATCCCTTTGCAAGGAATAAGATCCCAGGAAGTTCTTAACTTCAATAAACGTATCAAAATCCGGCAGATAAAAATCGGGTCTATAGGTATGTTTACCTAGACTGAAAATTCGTGGTGCATACTGCCATCTAAGATTTACTAAGTTAAAAACCCGTGCGCTATTCGCCTCCCACGTGCTATAGAAACATATGTTTGGGTCGATGTCTATTCTTACTCCAGATTTACCTTTAGACGCCTTAGGTGAAGTAGTTTGAGCGCCGATTGTTTTAATAGCACATAAAGCGCAAGTGTTGGAGCCGAGGGGGAGTTTTGCAATCCCGGCCTTGGCTTTACAAAAGCCCTGCTC
>CAYNFU010000026.1:0-8821 GCA_964396785.1 uncultured Gammaproteobacteria bacterium
ACCTGCGACCTTGCGGATGTAAACCGCACGCTCTAACCAGCTGAGCTAAGCGACCAAAACTTGTGCACTCGGGGAGACTCGAACTCCCACGCCCTTACGGGCATAGCTCCTCAAGCTATCGCGTATGCCAATTCCGCCACGAGTGCAAAGTGCAGAAGAGTTTACCAGGATTGAACCAATCCTAGCCTTCTTCCAACCGCTTATTTTAGCATATCCGGAGTATAAAACGCAGTTTACCTACGTTTAAATAACCTATTCGTTAAATTGTAGACGATAACAAAAATTGCTAGGTCTTCTCCCCTATATTTTGAGCCAACCTTGTTTTTTAGTTTAAGAATTTTAGCGAAAGTTTTTATTAGGTCATAATCCTTTGAAGTAAAATCTATATGCCTACCGTTTTTAGATAAACTGCCGTCTGTGGTGATTAACCCGACAACATAGGCCAAATTCGCAGTCCAAACCATATTATCAAAATCCAATCGGGAATTTTTTTAGAATTTAGTGTCGAAGGTGGGATTCGAACCCACACGCTCTTTATGAGCACAGGTTTCTGAAACCTGCCTGTCTGCCAGTTTCAGCACTTCGACATATTCGAAACAATCGTTATTTTATCAAAAAGCCTTGCTTATATAAACCTTACTTGCATTCCCTCTTTAACAAAAGTCGAAAGGGAGACTTCCTGACCCGGAAATTTAGCCTCTTTTCCCCAGATTTTTGCCGACCTTTTATCAATTGCAAAGTCGGTACCGATTTTTTCGGCTAAGTCTTTGAGGGTTTGACCTTCTTTCATAATCATTGCGTGATTAAAACTAGGTTCTTCTTTAGGTCTAACGAGATATACGCTTAGTAGATTTAATCTTTCCCATATTCTTTCCAATAGTCCCTCGATACCTTTTCCTTCCTGGGCGCTTATTTCTATAAGGCTAAATTCATTTGAGGATTTACTAGGTTTTTGAGTAAGGTCTATTTTATTAACAACAAAAAGGGCTGGAACATAAACTCTGCTTGGGGAAAATGCATCAATAAGTGTATTCATATCTAATTTTTCATTAATGGTTATTTCTCCGTTTTTGACCCCAAATTCTTGGGCAACGGCTTTTATAGTTTGCTCTCCCATATCTTGCCTTATATTTGAATGTATGGTTAAGCCGCCTTCAACATCCTTTTTTATTTTTACCTTAGGAGGCTCTTTATTAAGTCTAATACCTGCGCTTTCGAGTTCGTTTGTGAGTGTATTTAATATGTCAGACCTTTCAATATCCGTCATTATAAGAAGTAAGTCTGCTCCTCTTGCTACTGAGAGTACTTCTTTACCGCGGCCCTTACCTTCTTTAGCGCCCTCAATAAGCCCCGGAACGTCGAGTATCTGGATATAGGCCTCCTTGTGCTTAAGCATCCCGGGAATAACGGAAACTGTGGTGAATGCATAGGGAGCTACTTTACTCTCCGCATTTGTTAATTTATTAATTAAGGTGGACTTTCCCGCAGATGGAGGTCCTATTAATACTACGGTTGCGTCTCCCTGTTTTTTGACTGCGTAGCCTCCTCCCCCACCCCCTCCTCTTGATGTTCCTTCTAGAGCTTTATCTCTTAACTTTGCGAGTCTGGCTCTCAATTTCCCGATATGGTGCTCTGTCCCTTTGTGATAGGGAGTTTCTCGTATTTCCTTCTCAATCTCTGTAATTTGTGAATTTACACTTTCCATAAGGAGATTTTACACTAGATAAGGGTTTTTTCGAAGCTAGAGACTGCCCTCTTTTAAGATATCACTCACGAGTTCCTCAATATTACAGGTGCAGACTCCCACTACCCGATCGGCTCCGCCATAATAGACAAATAATTCATCCCCAACCGCAACAGCTCCACATGGAAATATAACATTAGGAACTGGCCCCTCTTTTTCATATTTGGCGATTGCCTCAAATAATGGTTCGTTATATATGGCCCTCAAGCGAGTGGGGTCGGCCAAATCCAAAAGCATAGCTGAGGCTTTATAGGCGTGTTCCGGGTCTTTTATTCCGTGGTAAAGTACCAACCAACCTTCTGAGGTTTTAATGGGAGGCGAGGAGATGCCCACCCTGGCATTGTCCCACTTGTCGGGTCTGGGCTTTAAAACTTCTACTCCTTTTAACCACTTACCCTCACCGAAAGAAAGTTCGTCTACAAAATCCAACCAGATAGAATCTCCCGGTCTATGAAATATCGCATACTTTCCATTAATTTTTTCAGGGAAAATGGCCGCATCTTTGTCAAATACACCCGGCTCTGTCATTAATAAGGGTTTTTCCCAAACCCAATTTTTATCAATAAAATCCTCATGCGAGATAGAAGTTATCGTAGCCCTTGCCTCTTTCCCGTCATGAGCCGTGTAGCACATATAAAAGCGACCTTCTAATCTAGAGATTCTTGGGTCTTCACACCCATTACCTCCACCAGCTACGCTTTTCTGTTCAAAAACTTCGCGGGGGAAATACACCGGTTGATGAGATCTTTCTACTATATAGAATCCATCCTGCGAGCGTGCGAAACCCATTCTAGATGTATTGTCCGAGGAGGCAGCTCTATAAATAATGTGTACGCTACCCCCTTCGTAGACAGCGGCGGGATTAAAAGTCCCTTTTTCTTCCCAGACTATTCCTTCTCGAGGGGAGATTATGGGATTTCCGTCAAAACGGTTAAATTTGATTATGGTTTTGCCCTTTCGCTAGTTAATTCTTGTACCAAGTCGGATAATTTACAAGAGGCTACGCAGGAAACCGTATCGGCTCCTCCATAGTAGACAAATAGCTCACCCTCCTCAATAATTGCCCCGGAAGGGAATACTATATTATGAACGTTGCCGTAGATTTCATAGTCCTCTATCGGATAAAGAAGGGGTTCGTGGGTTCTACCCAATATTTTGGCAGGGTCTTGACTATCCAAAAGTAAGGCGTCGATTCTCCAACCTTGGCTACCGGTGAAATAGTTTTCGATGTAGGAATAAATCAATATCCAACCAGCTTCGCACTTAAGTGGGGCTGCTCCTACCTCAAAATGATCCTCATCCCTCTTGGGAATATTAAATGCGTGATCGTCAAGGTGTGCATACCAATCGTTCCAGTAAGCCTCACTCCAAATATCCTCCTTCTTGTCAAAATAAGAAAGGGCAATTTTAGGCGGCTTTTTATCGGTGTCGGCAGCAAGAATTGCCGCATACTTTCCATTTATTTTTTCAGGGAAAAATCCTAGGGCTTTAGAATTAAACGTGGTTACGGGGTGCTTTTCGTCAACATTCGAAAAATCTGTGGTTATAGCCATGCCAACTTTGATTCCTTCCATTGTCGGAGGCCAGGCAGAAATTGACGTGTAGGAGATGAAATATTTATCCTCAACCCTAACTACCCTTGGGTCCTCACAGCCAAACTCCTCCCATTTATTCTCGGGTTTAATAAAGAGCCTGCGATTGGAAAATGCGGTTGGTGAGCTTCCTTCTGCAAGCCCGACGGTTGAGCGCCCATTTGAATCAAAGGCCCGGTAGACCAAAAAGTACTTATCCCCCAATTTTGCTACAGACGGGTTATAGGTGGCTGATGCTTCCCATTCATTGTTTCTGTCAGGAACTAAAATTGGATTGTTTGAATGCCTAACGAGTTTAACCATTAATAAGCCTTAAATTTTATTGAAGATACCTGAGGCACCTCGGACCTTTTGACCTCGTCGAGGAACTCCTCGAGGTTGGCTTTTGCCACACAGGCGTATTTGTCGGCCCCTCCGTAATAAATGAGAAGGTCGTCATCTTTTACTACTGCCCCACCAGCGTAGACGACCCCGGCTTTATACCCTTCATTTTCATAATGCCTGTCCGGTTCCATTACAGGAGAGCGTGATCGATAGAGAATGTTTGAAGGCTCCTTGTAATCCAATATCATCGCTCCCACTTTATATCTATCGTAGTCTCTATAATCCATTGCGTGATATAAGAGGAGCCATCCCAGTTGTGTTTTTAAGGGGGGTGGTCCAGGTCCTCTAACGTGGCTATCCCAATAGTGCCTTAAATGATTTTTCCCCCAGTAATTGTGAGGGTCCCAACTTTTTATATGCTTATTTCCGTTAAGGTCAGCTAAATCATCGAGGTACTCAATTGAGACATTGGGAGAGAGATTATGGAGTATTGCATATTTACCATTAATTTTTTCTGGGAATAGGAGCCAATTTTTGTGCATTTCGTTTGGGTGGGATATTAGTACGGGTTTTTCCCAATTCCATTTATGAGCCAAAAAGTCTTCTTTTTTGATTGAAGTTAGAGCAACACCTGGATATGAGCGACCACTGAATGCTACATAAGTCATATATATTTTATCGTCAATTGCAGTTAACTTCGGATCTTCACATCCTCCATTACCTCCACCGCCAGAGAGATATGGAATATTAAAGACTTTTTGACCAGGCTCACTACATTCAAACGGTTCGGTGGGAACATAAACCGGGTCGGGGTGTCTGTCGTCAATATTTAATCCGTCTGAACTGCCCGCATAGCCCAAGACAGATGAATCATTATCCCCAACTGCTCTATAAAGAAGGTGGACTTTACCTCCTTCATAGATCGCTGCTGGGTTAAATGTTTGTTTGGATTCCCAAAAATGGTGAAGTAGAGGTCTTATGATTGGATTATCCTTGAATTTCTTAATCAAGTAGGGAGGAAAAGCTTTTGAAAAGGCTGGAGACTGTTTGAAAAACTTAAGAGAGAAAGCATAGAGTTTACCTTCAGAGGTTGAGAAATAAACAATTAATCTCTCGTCTAATAAGATTATTCCAACTGGACTTATACTTTTCTCTACTTGCGACTGGTCTTCCCCCCAAAGAGCCTCGCGACAGCGATATATGAGATTTCCCGGGTTTTCCTTATCAAACAAAGCCGTGCCCATGAACCACTTTCCTGAGTCTTCTCTCTTGGAAAAATAGGTAAGAAGTAAACCGTCTTCCCTCAGAGAGACGTCTCCTACCATTAAATTGTTAGAGTCAAAATTATCCTGCCTTCTTCCAACTACTGGTTCTTTAGTTACCTCCCAAGTAGTAAGGTCGTCAGAGGTAGCCATGTAAATATCACTCTCCCCGAAGTAAGCCACATATTTATCTTTAAATTTATACTCCGGAATTAGCATTGCGCATTCGTTAAAGTCCGTAACCCTTTTTGCTCCTAAAAAGCCCGAGATATTACTCGAGGTTGCAAAATATAGTTGAGATTTGGGGCCTTTGGTTTTATAGAAGATCCCGTATTTTCCTTCCGAAATGGGAGAAATTCTAAAGTTGGAACAATTTGCCATTTTTTCTATGGCCCCGTCGTCCCTGGTTATAAAGAAATTTTTGCGAATGGATTCAAATTTGAAGCCACTCGTGGATGTATCCACAAAATAGTAATCCTGCCTTCCCTTTTGACTGTGGGAATAAAGGTGAGCTTCTCCCCTTTGGGAGAATATTCCCAGATAATTATTTTTTGATAATGTTTTATTCATACCGGCAATCCGCACACGAAGGCAATAAAAATCACCCGTAGTTGCGGTTTATTAATATTTAGTTAAACTGGCTCTCAAGAAAAATAATTTTGAAATTATTTTGAAGATATTAAGAAAGCTTTGGAGTTTTTGAGTTTCCATTACTTAATAAAATCATACATCTTTTAGTGAGTATCAACAATTACTTTTTAAAGCCGAGTTAAGGTATAATTAAAGACTCGCGTCTGTGGCCTAACGGACAGGGCACGTGGCTTCGGACCATGGGGTGGAGGTTCGATTCCTCCCAGACGCACTAAAGATTGACTTCTAATTTACATTTAGATATCATCTTTTTAATCTTGCCCCTCACAATTAGATGGCACTAGAACAACTTAAGCAAATTAAGGGACTTCTTGAGGGATCTGCCGAAGCAGGCAAGCTTAGATTGGATAAAAAAGATAGGACTACCCTAGCGCGGGAAAGAGATAAGATGGCTAGAAACCTTCATAAAAAGCTAGAGATACTTCAGGAGATAATGAAACACCCAACAATCGGGGGCAAATTAAATCTTGGAACAAACGTCGAGATGGTTAATTGGTCGCTTATGCCCCAATCTGTCGCAAAATGCTTTAGACCGGAATTCGACTATCAGCCTGAAGAAATCACCCAATTTTATGCCCAAAGTTCAGATATAAGTGCAGGGAAGGATAGATTTGTAGGAATCCATCTTGATCGAAATGGTTTATGGTGGAGTTATGTTCAAGCAGGTTCGATAGTAAGAAGAAAGAACGGACGCCTTAGCCGACTGGAATGCATGGGCGGTACTTATATAAGCTGTAATGCTTCGCAAGCACAACCAAAAGCGGCAAGGGAGGCGATGGGTGAAATTCACCACTCTTTATCGTTAGATTCCTCTGGCCGAGAACCCGAAGGTGGAGAATTACAGTTTATCATTGTTGATATCAATGAGCTTAGACTAGGTGAAGATATTCTCAATTTTGTAATGGGGGAAATTCAGAATAGGATGCAAATTTCTCAAAGTAGATAAAAATTCTTCTTGACACACCTAGGCTATGCCTATATTTTGAAGATGGCTTTCGATGAAGTTTATTATTGTTTCTGGAGGGGTTGTATCAGGCCTTGGAAAAGGTACAATATCAGCTTCTCTTGCCCTTCTTCTTAAATCACAAGGATTTAGAGTTACCCCGGTAAAGATTGACATGTACCTTAATGTGGACGCGGGAACTATTCGTCCACAAGAGCACGGAGAAGTATTTGTGACTCAGGACGGGCTGGAAACGGATGAGGATTTAGGGCACTACGAGCGCTTTTTACACGAAAACTTGGTAAGGGAGAACTACATAACGACGGGTCAAATTTACCAGGAAGTGATAAGGAAGGAGAGGGCTTTTGAGTACGAAGGCGAGGACGTTGAGGCAATTCCCCACGTAACGGATGAGATAATAAGAAGAATTCGCTTGGCCGGAGAAGTACACAGAGCCGAGGTAGTTATTGTGGAGCTAGGAGGCACGGTTGGAGAATACCAAAATGGCATCTTCTTTGAAGCAACGAGGATTATGAAGCTTAAAAACCCCGAGGATGTTATACAACTCCACGTAACTTATCTTCCCTATCTTTCAAATATAGGAGAACTTAAAAGTAAACCCGCCCAAACCTCTGTTCATATTTTAAATGGAATGGGGATTCACCCCGATTTGATAGTTGCCAGAGCAGAAAAACCCGTAGATAAAAGGAGGCTAGATAGGTTGGCGCTTTTTTGCAACATTAATCCCGATTGTATTTTTTCGGCTCCGGATATGCCATCTATATATGAAGTACCCATGCTACTTGCAAATAGCGGAAAAGGGTTAGACGACGTCTGCCTCCATCTTCTAGGTCTAAAGACCAAAAGGCATAAGCTTCTCAAGAATTGGAAAAAGTTGGTAACTAGGGTTAAAGAAAGTAGTGACGTTAGCTTGAGAATTGCAATGGTCGGAAAATACTTTGTAACAGGAGACTATAAACTCGCGGATTCATACGTATCGGTAATCGAAGCCTTAAAACACGCCGCCTGGAAAATTGGAGTAAAAACTGATTTGACATGGATAGACTCTGAAGACTTGGAAAACTCTAAATCTAACCTTTTGGAATTTGATGGAATAATAGTTCCTCAGGGTTGGGGTGCAAGAGGCACAGAAGGAAAAGTGATGGCCGCTAAGTTTGCAAGGGAAGAAAGTGTCCCCTATTTGGGGCTTTGTTTCGGTATGCAAATGGCAGTAATTGAGTTTGCGAGGAACGTTCTGGGATTAAAAGGGGCAAACACCAAAGAAGCGGATAAGAAAACCCCCTATCCCGTTATTCATGTAATGCCAAATCAAAGGAGGTATCTTCTAAAAAGACAATATGGTGGAACTATTAGACTCGGGGCCTGGCCCTGTGTCCTTAAAAAAGGGAGCCTACTCGAAGAGTGTTATTTAAGAAACGGACATTCCCAAAAATTACCCTGGAATATACCTAGCTCCCTAAACAAAGGAGAGTCTAAATCGGTAAGTAAGATTACGGTCTATGAAAGGCATAGACATAGATATGAATTCAATAATATTTACCGGGAGAAATTTGAAAGGAAAGGTCTAGTCATTTCTGGAACTTCCCCGGACGAAAGCTTAGTTGAAGCAATTGAACTCTCTGATCACCCCTTTTTTATAGGAACACAGTTTCATCCAGAATATGTCTCCCGCCCACTTTCCCCCCACCCTATTTTTGTAAAGTTTCTTGAAGTCGCTAGGGACCTCAAATCATCTTTAACGACTTAAAGACCTGTCTTGTTAGCCATTGTGCGAGCGTTGCGACAAAACCCAAAACTATTGCCCAGGTATAGGCACTTATTCCGAATCCCGTTACAAAAGCGAATCTGGCAATGAGCCAAATTGCCGCCGAGTTTACAAGCCAGTAAACCGCAAACTTTTTATAACGACCGTTTGTTTTGATACCCCATTTGGGAAGCACATCCTTCGCAATTCGTCCTGCAAGAGTCAGTAAAAACCCAGAAAACAATGCCGCCTTAAAAGGTGAAATACTTGCATTCCCGAGCGTATAATTCATCGGGTAATAGACACTTGCGAAATAGATAGGAAGCAAGTTTGCCAGCCAAACCATTGCGAACCTTAAAGTTGATTTCATTTAAATCACCCCCTAAACAATAATAAAAAAGTTCTAATTTAAGCTTATTAAAGGCACCAACCTTTGTCAAATTGGAGCTAAAATAGTAAAATATACGGGTTTAAGCCGAGGTGGCGGAATGGTAGACGTACAGGACTTAAAATCCTGTGACCCGTTTGGGTCGTGCGGGT
>CAYNFU010000027.1:0-8764 GCA_964396785.1 uncultured Gammaproteobacteria bacterium
TTCGAGAAAGTTAAGATAAAAGCAGAGAAGTTCATAGCAGTTTTTTCAGACGACGACCCGGTAGTTCCTTATAAGGAGAACTTAAAAGTTTTCAAGGAAAAGCTGGAAGCAGAAACAATCACCAAGCACAAAATGGGCCATTTTAGTCAAGACGAAGGGTTTACAGAAATCCCCTTTCTTTTAGATCTTCTTTAGCTTTAGCGGGCTGGACTTTGGGGGAAATTCATGCTAAATAATTAAGGAGGATTCATGACAAAAGAAGCAGGATCTGGCCGATCCAGACTTGTTCAAGACGGCAACACAGGTATATATTCCTTCGAGAATCTTTCGCGAAGACCCGGGGAGGAACAAAGATTGATAGATGATATTATGCGAGAAGTCGAACGCCTCAGAGAACTTGATAGACAGACTAAAGCAATTCCGTAGCCTCAGTTGGTTGGAATTTGGGGAGAGAAGAGAGTATCATTTCGAAAATGGTAAAGATTGAAAATTCCCTACCACAACTAAAAAGCGTTGAAGAAATTTTTGAAAGGTATGCAGACGACTTCGGATTGAGGGGAGAAGAAAGAACAACGTATATCAGGACTATGAGGGCGGGAAGAGGAGTTATTGTCAATCAAAATATGGAATCTGGAATAGGAAGAATTCAAAGCATAGGGCCCACTTTTGAAGAGGCCATAGAAGAAATCAAGAGGATGGGCAAGAAGTAACAATCTGGAAATCGGGGGAAAAGGTGAGTAAAGTTGCCACATGTTGGAGCGCAAGATAAATCTTGGGCACACAAACACACTCGACAGAGACTTTCTGGAATCCAGGTCGTACCGTCAGGCTGGGAAGCTTTGGGCTCAGGGGAAAACGATGGTCACGTTTGGATAGTTTGGGAGTCTCCGATAGGTATAAGGCTTGAGGAAATATTTGATAGGGTTGGAGATTTTATCCCCCGCAGGCTTCGTTTGGTCGACGGGAGAGATCTGGAGGAAATTGCCGCTAAGTTAAAATCCTAAGCAGAGAGAATTTAGAAAGCTTGCCCGTGAGGCTTTGCAGGTTTTGTACTCTGAAGGCCAAACAAAGCTTTTAAGGGCCTCTACCCGAAGCATTATTTACATTTTCTTAACCAAAATGGTCTTTGGGTTGGCCTTAGAGCTACCATTCGACTTTTTTATAGAAGCCCCCTTAAAAGCCTTCTTGGAAGTAGTGGAGGAGTGGATACACTTTGTAAGGCTTAAAAAAGAGGAAATCTTTACCCAAGGATAATTAGCCACAATCAGACCGGAAATTTCTAATTCTTTTCTTGTACATTATTTAGTATTATAAGTGTGCCTACCCGTAGGGCATAATTAATTGACGTATGCAGTTTAAAAAGAGAAGCACAATTGGAATAATCATAGGAATAATTCCTTTGCTGCTTTTCTTTTTCTTCAAGCTTCTAACAGGCTCAATATCTGCCCAGACGATATCTCTTGTTTCTCCCAACCCCCAAACAGTTAGAGTTTATGAGAAATATGAACTTAAATTTAACGTTAACACGGCTTCCAACTATCCCTTTTTCCAATATGACGAGAATCCACCGTCAGGAATAGCACCCAGAATAGGAGTAAGCGTTGAGGGAGTATTTACTGCCCCTTCGGGGCAAATCCTAAGACAGCCGGCATTTTACACAACAGAGGTGTCTAAGGTTGGGACGGGAAGCTCGATGTATTTTGAAGAAACTTCCAACAAGTACTGGGTAATACGCTTTAGCCCCCAGGAAATAGGTACTTATCAGGTTTCGGTTTCCGTCCAAGACGCCTCGGGGATAACCTCACAGCAGATTGGAACCTTTAATGCCACAGCTCCCAATAAGGACGGCTTTATCAAGGTAAGCAGCAGTGACCCTAGGTATTTTGAATTTACGAATGGGCGGATTTATTGGCCAATAGGCCCCGCTTGGAACACAAATAATGACTATAGCAAGTATAAAGATACGGGCCAGAATCTTGAGAGGGTTTGGATGGGGGGATTCGGGGCTTATTCTACAAATTTCGCAAGATGGATATCGAGTGCCGAGCGGCATGGAAACGAAGGAATAGCTACAAGACTTAACTACGCTGAGCACTTACCCGGACACGAATTATCCTACGAAATATTTTATCCGGAGGGATTCAGGATATGGATTCCTCGCTGGCAAAACGATGCCTTTGCTCCCAGGTTTAAGGCCAATACCACATATCAGGTTAAACTGGTTCTTAAAAGCGTAAATATCGCAGGACCCAATAACTCTTCATATCCATATGGTTTGGTTGCAAGAGCCCACAACTTTCTATCCCACGAGACTGCGATTCTGGAGACAGAAAACACACTTAGGAGTAGTCCCATCATATTAGGCCACGTAAACTCCAACCAGGATTGGAGGACCATTAATACGACCTTTACCACAGGCAGTAGCGTCTATACGGACGTATCTTTGTATCTTGATAATGTTACTGCGGGACAGGTTTATATCGATGAATTTTCCATAAAGGAGGTTCTTCCCGGCGGTGGAGTCGGGGGAGAGAAGATTCGAAATCCTTCGGCTGACTTGCATACATACGTTGATCCTAGAGCAGCAGCCTTTTTTGATTGGCAGGTTGAAGAGGGAGAAAAAAATGGGGTCTTTTTTAAATACGTCGTTCATGACAAAAATGACTGGATCCAAAATCATTTAAATGCCCAGGGACAGTTTGTATCCTCCGACCAGGACGGAGGGTATTATCAGGAGGAAAACACAAAAGCAAGATGGCTACTTAGGCAATGGTACCGCTATTTGATAGGCAGATGGGGTTATTCCACGGCAATACAATCATGGGAGTTAAATAACGAAGGCCCACCCAATGAGGATCCTCCCGGCAGCGGGTCCGCTCCCCATTGGAGAACCGCCCAGGCCTTTGCCAAGTTTATGCACGATGAGGATTCCCATCCCCATTTGGCGACAACTTCTCTTTGGTGTTGCTGGAGGCCTAAACTCTGGGAAAATGAGATCCTTTTTCCCGACATAGACTATGCCGACGTTCATGATTACAGCAATAATTCGGCTCTGACGGAATACTCCGGGAAGGCGGCAACGACCAACGATGAGGCAAACTGGGTCATAGAAACCGGGGCAATGGTGGCCGAAGACGCTATAGGAAAGCCCATTCTTGCGGGAGAGACCGGACTAACTGCTTCCTCCGGAGCTCCGGTTGCCGAGCTGCAACAGGCCAATTCTGGGGTTTGGTATCACAACATGCTCTGGACGGAGCTCGCCGCCGGATTTGTTTTTAAGCCCAACTATTGGTGGCAGGAACACATAAACTTTATTGAAAAAGAACAAATTTCAACTCCCTTCAACCTGTTTATCGGTAACCTGGACTTGAATAAAGGAGGCTACGTAGACGCGGGGGCAACTTCGGCTAATTCCGGACTTCGAATCGTAGGACAGAAAAATACCTCAAAAGGCAAGGCGGTACTTTGGATTCAAAATAAAAACCATACCTGGAAAAATGTATTCGATGGTACTGTCATTACCCCCATATCGGACAGCGTAAACACTCCTGGATTAGCCGCGAATACTGATTATAAAGTAGAGTTCTGGGATACTTACTTAGGGACGGCGAGTGTACAAACCATCAAATCCGCCTCCGATGGCACTTTTTCTATCCCCGTTTCCAACCTAACTACGGATATTGCTGTAAAAATCGGGGATTTTTCAACGACCAGCTCGGGGATCAGGGGAGACGCAAACAGCGACGGCAAAGTAGACAACCTGGACTACAACATTTGGCTAAGTAGCTATACAAAGTTTACAGCTGCCGGAAGCGTAGAGGGGGACTTTGACGTTAATGGGGTTGTAGACGGCATAGATTACACGATTTGGTTTAACAACTACGGCGGCGTGGCGAGTCCCACTCCAACCACGGCCGTTTCCACACCGACTCCGTCACCAACGTCTACACCCGGACCTACCATAGCTCCTGCCGTTCCCGGCGAGTGGACCCAACATGGACACGATGCCCAGCACACGAATTATACGGACCAGATAATAACTCCGCCCTGGAGATGGAAGTGGAGCTGGAATGGGCCCGATGCAAGCGGAAATACCGTTCCCGGGAAGTTTTCTATACCCATAAACGTACAGCCGGTTACGGGCGGAGGCAGAGTATATGTGGCGGCGGGGGACAAAGGGGTTTTTGCACTTGCCGAGGCTGATGGGTCCGAGGTCTGGAACGCAAATCCCGGAGGAAATATGAATTCTACGGTTGCATATGATTCAGAGACCTCATCGGTCTTTAGCCTTTCCGCAAATGGGACTCTTTATAAATTTAATTCAGGAAGTGGAAGTGTAACGGGACAGTTTGCGACCGGATCTACCAACGAACTTCCTTTGCCTCCAGCAATAGCAGGAAGCCGGGTTTACATATCAATGGGAAATTCTGTATATGCGATTGACAAAAACACGATGCAGCAGATTTGGCAATATAATGCGGGTTCTCAGGTAGATACACCTCCCGCATATTCTTCCGGCAAAAATGTGGTTGTTGCAGTCAGTCAGGACCTTTTTGTGCACGGGATCAACGTCTCTGACGGAACCCGCCGCTGGAGGGTAAAGCCAACAACAAGAACAGGGGGCAGCATAGGAACCAGCAATAATAAATCCATAGCAGAAGCAGCCTACGGCTGGCCGGTAATTGCCGAAGCTCACGGCTATGTTATGGTCAAATACAGGCTTGATTGGAATTCACTTTGGACGTGGAGTCCTTGGCCGACGGACAACGCTTCAATTAGAACTAACCTAACAACTACTCCGGGAGAGCAAGTTTTATTTGTAATGAAGCTGGAAGACGGTAGTGTTCCTTTTATAGCCAATGTAGGAAATGGATCCTGGGGTGACAACAACTACCTTCCTATGGGACCACAGCCAGTGGTCAAGCGTTTCTCTGACGGAACGGAGGTGGCCTATATGGCTATTCGTGGAGATAGCAGGTATGACGGTAGGTGGGATTCCCATTTTGGAGAGCTGATACTTGATAATTCTTTGCCGAATTGGCAGGAGGGACAGGTTCGTTGGATTCAATATGGAAATTGGGGCTGGCCGTTGGTTAGTAATCACGATTTTCCTCCGACGGACGAGCATCCGTTCTTGTCTATGGCGGGTAACTACCTTTTCGGAGGGCATTGGGCTCTGGGTCTTTCTTTGCAGATTAATAATAGGGATGGTTCCTTGGGTACTTACCAAAGCCCGATAACTTCTTCTGCTCTGCCGCATTTTGTATCTTCAACCAGCGTAGTTGCCTACACGTCTAAACACTATTCTCCAAATATGATTGCTGCAACCGGTGGGGGAACGGACTGGAGACCGGTTCCTTACGGATTTTATATTTATAACGACAGTGTAGGCAGAATTTGGGACGAATATTGGGGAGGATATTCAGTTTGGGTGGTTAGCAATAACCAGGTGTATTACAGAAGTCCGGACGGAGCAATTATTGCCCTTGAGGCTGGAGATCCTTTGGCGTCAACTCCCAAAGAAAAAGTCCAAGAGGTACTTGCGGGTATAACCAATTTCATCGGAGGGCTTTTTGCTCCGGTTGTTCCACAGTCTTTGGGTGCTCAAGACACGGCTTTCTCGGAGGTAATTTCATACGAAAAAGCAAGTGAATTTTCCGGGAAAACAGGGACTGTTGAGGGAGAGGTTAAGACAATATTCAACAACGGAAAAAGCGTTCTTCTCGGCTTTGCCGACCCCCATGTGGGAGTTTTTAAAATCCAAATCCTGAAAAAAGATTGGAAGAATTTTGGAGAAGGCTTTGGGGCTGAAATGGGAGAAGACAAGGAATCGTTATATAGGCAGGGCCAGAGGGTTCAGGTAACCGGGAAAATCGAGTGGTATCAGGGGGACCCGGTAATTTATGTGACCACTCCGTTCCAAATAAAAATAGTTAAATAATATGGAAAGATTAAAAAATTATTATTGGAAGATAAAGCAGGTTTTATCCAGAAATAACGCGGCCAGAATGCTAGTAACCTTGGTATTAATACTACTTCTTCCCTTTGAAGTTAAATTGGCCCAGCAGATTATTAGACTTATTTCCGAAGCTCAGACTCCCACCGTAGAAATTTCGTTTATTCCTTCGTCCCAAAGCTTGCCTCCAGCCTCAAACACCAAAGTCATGATAGACGCAAAAACCAATAACCTTGCTTTTGTCAGACTTTCATTCACTTTCGATCAGGGGAAAGTGGGTCTTCTTCAGGAAATAACACTTTCAGACCAATTTAAAAATGTGATTGCAAAAACAAGTATGGCCCAAGCAAATTCTACGGGGAAGGTCATTTTAGTCGCCGGAGTTTCACCCGGGGATCCACTGCCCACGGGACTGATTGAATTTGGATCTTTTTCCATAGGATCTTCAACTACCGAAGCCAATGCAAGCACAAATTTGGCTTTTACTGTTAGCGATATACAAATAGTGGAAACAAGCGAGGTAAATCTCGCAATACAAGCCACGGATTCCGTAGTTACCCTTAATCCTACGATCGAAGTTTCTCCCACGAATTCTCCGACACAAACCCCGAGTGTTACAACTGCCGAAGAAAGTCCTACGCCCTCTGTAATAGTTACCCTAACTCCTACCCCGAGCCCGGAGCCCCCAACGCCCACTTTAGCCATAGGAGTCAGTCCAACTCCATCCCCAACAGGCAGCCTAGTAGCAACCTCTACTCCTACACCGACCGTCACATCCACTCCTACTCCTATACCTACGGCTACGCCCACAACAGCCACCCAGGCGAGTACTGGCCAGAGTTCGGGACAACCATCCTCTGGCAGCTCCTCATCATCACCTTCGAGTTCTTCAGGCTCTTCCTCGCCTCAAGCCTCATCTGGAGGTAAGAGGGGAGATTTGAATGGGGACGGCAAAGTTAATATTTTTGATTTAAGCGTTCTTCTTTCGGGATTTAATAAAACCTTATCCAGAGGAGATTTGAATGGGGACGGAAGGGTAACTATACTTGATTTGAGTATTCTTTTGTCTGGTTGGAATAAATGAAGAAATTATTTTTCAGCATTTTCTTTTTAAGCATTATCCTTTTTGGATTTTTCTTTCCTTCCTCAATATCGGCAGCCAATCTTTGGACGAATCCAAGCTCAGGCAGCTATGCCAAAGGCTCAACCATAAAAGTCAATGTTGGAGTAAATACTACTGAGGCCGTAAATGCTGTCCAGGCAAACCTGAATTACCCTGCAGACAAACTTCTATTCACAAGCGTTTCGACGGCAGGCTCAGCTCTTACCATAATAGCCGAGAAAGGCGGAGGAGGAGGCGTAGTTAGAATAGCCGGAGGAACTCCGACACCCGGTTTTTCTGGCAGTAAGTTTATTGCGGCAGTCTATTTTACGGTTCTTGCCGATTCCGGAAGTGCCGGCATTTCCTTCGCGGGGGATTCGGCTATATTCAAAGATTCTGATAATCAGAATGTTTATTCCGGAGGCTCTGGGGCAAGTTTCACTTTTTCTTCCCAAGCGGCCACTCCCCAGGAAACCCAAGCAACCCCGGAAGCTGATAAATCTCAAGAAGAAACATCAACCGCGCCCATTATTAGCGAAGTGAAAGTTACAGATGTGACCAAAAAAAGCGTTACGATTACCTGGAACACCGATGTCAAGGCGAGCTCGGTTGTGGAGTGGGGATTAACCGATAGCTACGGGGTCACCAACTCTGATGAGGAATTGGTAACCGAGCACAAAATTGAGCTTGCATCCGAGCTACTTCTGCCTGGAGTGGATTACCGCTTTAGGGTCATAAGTAGAGACGCCAAAGAAAACGAGACAGTGGGGGACGGATCTTCTTTTAGAACTTCGGGATATGAGATAACGATAAGAGTTTTGGATAAAACTGGTAAACCAATTAAAGGGGCTGAGATCCTTTTGTATTCGGAGCCTCGCCGTGGAACTACCGATGAGGACGGAAAAGTTGTATTTACAGATGTTTCAACGGGAAAGCATGGCTTGGCAATTAACTACCGAGGGTTAACCGAAACCAAGGAGGTCGAAGTCATGGAGACGGAAACGCCCCAAACCTTCGAGGTAAAAATTGCCAAATCAAGGCTCTCGATAGCAACTTTTCTCCCTTATATCATAGGAGTCCTGATTCTACTCCTGGTAATCGGACTCGGTTTTTACTGGAAGAAAATTAAAAGGAACAAATTGGATAAAAACGTAATGCCCGTAAGTATCGACGTTGAGCCTCCGGCAGAAAAACCAAGCTTGTAGTTTCTTACTTAAGAAAAACAAAAAGTCTGGAATTTGGGGAAAAGATATAGTAATATAAAAACAATGACAGTTGAACAACAAGGTAAACATAAGAGAGCGGTATTAATTCCTGTTAAAGGTCGACCAGGGGTATTCACTTACGACCAAGGAGAGTTACATGTTGATCGTGGAATAGTAATCCGCGGACTGCTTTTGCAGGCACAAAATGAATTCGAGATTTTAAAAACGGACCCTTCTAAGTAGTTTTATTATAGCGGGCTGGAATTTGGGGGAGAAGGGCATTGACTAACTCCGCAATTTTTGGTATCCTACCTTTTGCACATGAGTAAATAATTACCAGAAGGGCCGAAAGGCTTAGTGCAAACCGCCTTCTGGGCGGTTTTTTAATTAGAAAATCTGGTAGGGTTAACTCGCCGCTACGGCTGACAACTCTTCAAGTTAGTTCATTAAAAGCGGCAATACACAAGTTACAAGTAGAGAAAGGCTTAGTTTTTAGTTCAT
>CAYNFU010000028.1:0-8715 GCA_964396785.1 uncultured Gammaproteobacteria bacterium
TCATCCAACCTTACTTTTTTCTTTTTAGCTTCATCTGCCATCTTTTAAATCACTTAAGTCGTATTTGTTATAGTCCCAAGGCTAGGGGCTAACCTAAGTTAATCAGACAATATCAAAGGGCTTCAGGGGTGTCAATAGTTATTTTGTACAAAAATACCCTTAATGGGAATATCGGCCAAGCATTTAGAATCCTTCTTGCTCTCCTTGGCTCAGTAATTAACCGCCATGCCCATTCTAAACCAAATCCTTCCATCCATTTGGGCGGTAGAGGCGCGTGTCCAGCAAAATATCTAAAGGTTCCCCCCACTACCATAGCTCCCCCAATGTTTAGCCTGTCGATCCATCTGGCAATCCATTTTTCCTGCTTTGGCGACTCCATTGCCACAAACAAAAGATCGGGACGAAACTCATTAATTGCCTTAACGACTTCCTTCTCTTCCCTAAGACCTTCAGCTGAAATCGGCTTGCCTTCTCTATCGAAAATCGGACCCTCGCGCCAAGCGAAACTAACCCTTTTATAACTTCTTTGCAGTTTTCTGGCAGTTACTTCTCCCTCTCCGTGTTCGCCTCCCATTAAAAAAACCCTCCAACCCTTCTTATTGGCTAGCCTTATCAAGTCCAGAAACATCTCCCTACCCTTTATGGGTCTAACTTCCCTAAAGAGCCACTCTTTATCTAAAAAAGTGGCAAGGCCCACCCAAAGTCCTTGGAAAAAGCAAAAAGGAATCCTTAAAAGACTATTTTTGGGGGCGGCTAGGGTTAAAAATCTGGAGGCTTGGGAAAGTCCCACTCCGTCAGCAATTGACAAAGAGGCACTATTAATTATTTTGGCGAGCTTTTTATCTTTTTGAGAGGCTAAAACTATCTCCGGGTTTGGAGTCACAATGAAAAATTTGCTCTTATTTGTGAGCCTGGACCTTACAAACGCTAGCACTTTACCTCTTGAAGTGCTACTTATACTAATTCCAAGGATTTCCCCGTATTTTCGGTCCATTTGGTGTACCTATTTATTTCCTAAACTTGCTTTTTATTATATCAAACCTGTCTTTTTTATCATCGAACCCATTTAGCCTCGGGCCATCATTATATTATATCTAATCATATACTACTATTTGCTACCCTATATCTATTTGCGTTAATTTTTGGCTAACTTAGCGTCTTTTACTTCCGATTAGTTTTAAATTCTCTTTCCGTGATTATACTAGAGGGTAGTTTAGCTCTTATAAACATACCCATTTTTACCTGCTTTTGTACACATTTTTTCTTCGATATTCAGATAGAGACCATCTTTTGTTATCCTCAAACTATCCACCATAAAGACGAAATTGCCGTAATTACTATACTATATGTTATCAAGGTTTTTAATGCTACCCTTATTTCATGATTTGCTGCTCACTTGACGACATTATTTCCGTAATTTTCTTTATAATCCTTGTAAAGAAAAACCTCTAGTATTTATTAAAGGGCCTTATCTCTTAGTCGTCACACTTCTTTTCCAGAGTTCAATGTTCTCAAGCACCAAGCCAGTCCCTCTAACCACACAGAGCAGTGGATCCTCGGCTACGTGTGCTGGTACACCAGTTTCCCCTGTCATAAGTTTATCAAAATTTCTCAAAAGAGACGTACCCCCGCTCATTACTATGCCTTTATCTATTATATCCGCTGCAAGCTCCGGAGGAGTATCTTCAAGTACTGCTTTCACTGCACCCACAATCTGCATGAGGGGGCCTCTTATGGCCTCTGTAATCTCGCCGGAGGTAATTACAAGGCTTCTGGGGAGACCAAAGACCAGATCTCGACCTGAAATCTCGAGTTTTTCCTCTTTAGGAAGGATCGTTGCGGAACCTATTTTAATTTTAATATCCTCGGCGGTTTGATCTCCGACAATTAGGTTGTGCTTCTTCTTGAGGAAATCCTGAATTGCTTCGTCAATCTTGTTACCCGCGATTCTTACGCTTTTATGAACTACTACCCCGCCAAGGGAAATAACTGCAGCCTCAGTCGCCCCTCCGCCGGAATCAATAATCATGTGCCCCGAAGGTGCTGAAACAGGAATTCCTGCGCCAATTGCTGCAGCCAAAGGCTCGTCAATTAAATAAGCATGAGAAGCTCCTGCTGCAAGGGTAGCGTCAAGCGCAGCCCTTCTTTCCACCTGGGTACAACCAGCAGGCACACATACCATGACCTCTGGCCTAAAAAACTGAAAGCGACCTGTGACTTTACTGATAAAATAGCGAAGCATAGCCTCGGTCACCTGATAATCTGCAATTACTCCTTCTCTCATGGGTCGGCTGGCAATTAGGCTCTCGGGGGTTCTACCTAGCATTCTTTTGGCGTCTTCTCCAACAGCCACAACCTTGTTGTCCTCCGAGGATATCGCAACAACCGTAGGTTCATTTGCAACCAAACCCTCCCCTGCCACCCAAACGAGCGTGTTGGCCGTTCCTAAATCGATTGCAATGTTTTTACGAAGCATAAAAATGAACCATTTTGATGTTGTATGAGAGTTTTGCCCTTTAACGCTATCGACGCATTATATGGAGATTTTTGACGGGCAACAAGTGGGCAAAACAGCTTCATTTGATGTATACTAGGGCCGTGACTAAAACCAGGGTCGCGGTATTTATCCTTACCTTACTCGTTGTAGGAGCTTTTGGTTTATTTGCCTCCCTCTACGCGCGGGGTTACAGATTTGATACAAAAAATTTCAAATTTAGCCCCAATGGACTTCTGGTTGCAGAAACTGACCCGTCGGGCGCACAGATTTTTATTAATGGCGAACTTAAAAATGCAACCGATACTACAATATCGCTCTCACCAGGAACATATGACGTTGAATTTAAGAAGGAGGGATATATTTCCTGGAGCAAAAGACTTGAAATACAAAAAGAAATTGTTACCGAGGCTATCGCTCACCTTTTTAAGTCAATCCCCTCTTTGACTCCAGTCAGTTTTGCAGGTTCAATTACCCCCGTCGCTTCGGCCGATTTCGGCAGAATTGCCTACGCGGTCCCAGTTGCAAATGGAAACGGGAACGGAGGCCTTTGGGTAATAGATACCGTAAATCTCCCCTTGGGATTTGCCAGAGAACCCAGACAGGTCACCGATGGAGATCTAACCAATGCCACTTGGATTTTCTCCCCCGACGGAAGGCAAATAATGTTAACTACCCAAACCGGAGTTTTTGTGCTTGACGCTGGAACCTTCACTCCACAAAGGGAGAGAGTAAATATTGCCTCGCAAAAGGAAGATCTGCTGGCCGAATGGGAGGAGAAAAATGACCTGAAACTAGCAGCACAGCTTAAAAGTGTTCACCCTGAAATTGCAGATATATTAATAAGAAAGGCAAAACTTTTGACTTTTTCCCCTGATGAAACCAAGATCCTTTATCAGGCAAATTCAGATGCAACGATCCCCTCAGGAGTCGTAAAAGAGCTTCCGGGAGCTTCCACCCAAAGGCAAGAGCGAGATATTAAAGAAGGCCGAGTGTACGTTTACGACATTAAAGAAGACAGAAATTTTTTGATTTCGGAGGAAGAAACCCAAATTGGAAGCTGGAATCTGGAAACTGGAACTTCCGTTTCTAGGCTTGCCTGGTTCTCCACCTCGAGCCACTTGGTACTTGCTGAAGAAGGGAAAGTGACCATCATGGACTATGACGGAACAAACCACCAAGTGGTCTATTCAGGAGCCTACATTGTCCCTTATGCCTTCCCAATCCTATCAAGCGATAGAATCCTCATTCTGACTAATTTAGGAGCAATAGATACTCTTCCTAATCTCTACGCGGTAACCATAAAATAACTTCTTTGTGGTAAAATAGCGCTTGAAAGCCCTTGTAGCTCAACGGATAGAGCAGACCCGTCCTAAGGGTAAGATGGCAGTTCAATTCCGCCCAGGGGCACAAACGGGGTGTAGTGGATCGGTACCACGCCACGTTCGGGACGTGGAGATACTGGGTTCAATTCCCAGCACCCCGACCTATTTAGTAGGAGTAAATTTCGTTTCTTTTAAACCAGAGCTTCTTCTCAAACTCTGCTTCTTCCCTATTTCCAGAAGAGTGAATTATTGTTCTGACCGGACGCTTTTCCAGAGTAGCCAAAACAGGAGTATCGGCTGAGAAATCTCCCCTAATAGTTCCCGGTATGGCTTCGGTTGTATTTGTTGCACCAGTCATTTTACGCACGATTTCAATTGCATTTATTCCTTCTAAAAGTAATGCCACAACCGGCCCGTCTGTTAAGGCGTCCATATTCCACATCCGCACCATTTGACCTATTTTATAAGCGTCGGAAGTTCCCAAAGACTCTCCAGGATCAAAACCGAATTTTTCGTAGTCGGCAAGCGCTCTTTTCCCTACGCTCGTTAGATATTCTTTCTCGTCCTTGTAGTGCTTTGCTACCCTATCCCTATCTACCCAAATTAGCTTCATTGCCACAATTTTCAGCCCAACTTTTTCGAATCTGCCCAGGATTTCTCCGACCAAAGCACGTCTAACCCCATCAGGTTTTACTAAAACTACGGTGGTTTCTTTAAAAATATCTGGGCGTGCCTTAATTTTTTTCATAATGTTATTAAATTAGTTTTCTAAAGCGTTCGTCATCATCATAAGGCCCTATTATGGCTAAATTGAGCTTTTGAGGCACAAATAGCTTTTTAGCCTCCCCAACGACTTCATCGGCTGTAACTCTATCTACTTTAGCAAATACTTCCTCTGGAGTTAAAACCTCTTTAAGAAAAATGGCCTGCTCGCCAAAAAAACCACTGACGTCTTTTGTATCCTCAAGAGCGAGAGCCAGATGTCCTTTCAAATATTCCTTTGCTATTAAAAGTTCTTTTTTGGTGATTGGAAACTTTTTGCTTGCCAGTCCATATAGCTGCTCTAAAATTACCGATATTGCCTCGTCTACTCTTGCAACGTCTACTCCAGCATAGTTACCAATATAGCCTACTTCTTGGTATCTATCAGGCCAGGTTTTTACAGCGTAAGCAAGGCCCCTTCTTTCCCTGACCTCAATAAAGAGTCTTGAGCTCATTCCCCCACCTAGAATGGTGGTAAGCATCATTTCGGCGAATTTTCCGGGGTAGCTACGCCCATTTCCTAAAAATCCCAGAATAAAGTGAGCTTGTTCAATCTTTTTTGTGCGAAGCTTAACCCTGGGCTTATCTTGACTCACTTTGAATGGCTCAATATCCAAAACCTTTGAATTTTGACCGTTAAGCCCCCCGAAGTATCTTTTTGCCAAGGAAAGAATGTCTTTCGGGTTAATTGCCCCTGACACAGTAATCAACATATTTTTAGGATGATAATGAATCTTTCTATATCGAACGAAATCATTTCTTTTTATACTTCTTACTGTTTTCTCATTCCCGGCTATATCCCAACCGAGAGAGCTACCGGAGAATGTTAGCTGTTCAAAAACGTCGCTTATTTTAACCATTGGGGTATCTTCATACATCCTAATTTCTTCCACAATTACCCCTTTTTCCCTCTCTATCTCTTTTTTAGCAAGAATTGGGTTTAAGACCATATCGGCTAATACGTCAAAAGCAGTCTCAAGGTGGGTGGCTCTCGCCTTTATATAGAAATTAGTCCAATCCTTATTGGTATTCGCATTAAACTCTCCTCCTATTGCGTCCACAGCCTCAGATATCTCTTTGGCCGACGGCCTTTTTTTGCTTCCCTTAAAAATCATGTGCTCTAAGAAGTGGGAAATTCCATTAACTTTGGAATTCTCCATACGGGAGCCGGTCTTGACCCAAACCGTTACGGTTGCCGATTCAAGCTGGGGCATGGGAACAGACAAAACTCTAAGCCCGTTGGGAAGAACTGAAAGACTATATTTCATTTATTGCTTCCCGCTATGTTACGACAAATTAGAGCTAAATTAAAGGGAGTATTGTCAATTAATTCACTTCTCCCTATATTTAAGTTGTGGACCCCCAAAAACCGGTAGACGAGCGGATAGACAATATAATGCGCCTTAAAGTGGGTACTTCGGTACGCCACAGGCTCCCTTGGCTTGTCTTGGGCCTTCTTGGTGGGCTTTTAGCCGCCCAAATCATTGGAGCTTTCGAAACTACGCTCACTAAAAACCTCCTTCTAGCCTCATTTATCCCACTTGTAGTTTATATCTCAGACGCCGTAGGAACACAGATGGAATCATTTGTAATAAGGGATATCGCAATCCACAAAGGCATAAATTTCTTTAAATACTTCCTCAAACAGTTCGTAATAGTCACCATAATGGCAGTAATTTTGGCAGCCGGACTTTATGTAATAATTCTCTTTTTACACGGCGATTCCAACTTAAGCCTGGCGGTTACTCTTTCGATGTTTTTTGCAATCGAATCTTCAATATTTACTGGAATCATCCTTCCAATACTTTTTAGAAGGCTTAACCTTGATCCAGCCAATGCTAGCGGTCCAATTGCAACCATAGTTCAGGACCTCCTCTCTGTAACTATCTATTTCCTGGTCGCCGCAAGGCTATTGGAGTAATCACATCTTCTCGGGAGTTTCAATCCCTAGTATTCCTAAGCCATTTTTAAGAACAACTCCTACTCCAGCTGTTAATGCAATTCTCATTTCTTCGTTTTCCCCTCCAATAATTCTGTGTTGGTTATAGAAGTTGTTGTATTTTTGGGCGAGGTCAAACAAATAATTTGTCAGAAGGTTGGGTGAGTAATTTTTGGCACTATCCACTATTACGTCAGAAAATCGGGGTAAAGTGCGAAGCACTGAGAGTTCTTCGGAATTCAACTTATCGGTTTTCAGTTCCCCGATTTTTTGAGTGGATTTACCCGATTTCTGTAAAACGCTATTTGTTCTTGCAACGCTATATTGAAGATAGGGGGCGGAGTTGCCTTCCAAGACAAAAATCTTCTCCCAATCAAAAATAATATCAGATGACGGATGGTGCGTAAGATCAAAATATTTTACCGCTCCTATCCCTACCGATTTCGCAACCTTTTCTTTCTCAGAACTGGTTAAACCTCTTCCCGTTTCAGATTTATCAATTATTCCCTTTGCCCTTGCAATTGCTTCTTCTAAAACATCCTCAAGGTTGACCGTTTCCCCACGTCTGGTCGACATTTTGCCATGGGGAAAACGTATCAAACCATGTGCAACATGCTCGTAATGTATCTTGTCATCCCACCCAAGAAGTTTTGCAGTTTGAAATACCTGACGAAAATGCAGTGTTTGATCACTACCGACTTCGTAAATAATTAATTCAGGTTCCCACTCGCCTTTTCTAAACTTAATGGTTGCCAAATCCCTGGTGAAATAAGTGGAGGTCCCGTCACTTTTAATAAGCATAGCGGGAGGCATATTATTAAATTCTATTATCTCGGCTCCCTCGCTCTTTTTTGATAGTCCCTTAGACCTTACTTCTTCGACTACATTTGGCACCTCATCTTCATAAAAACTCTCACCGTAGGAATTATCAATTTTGACACCAAGAAGTTCATAAATTCTGTCAAACTCCTTCTGAGAAATTGAAACTAGGCTCTTCCAGATATCTCTTATTTTGGCGTCTCCACTTTCTAATTTTTTGAAGTAAGCCCTTGCCTCGTCCCAAAGCTTTTCGTCATTTTTAGCTTCAGAATTAAACTTGACGTACAGATCCTCTAACTCATCTATTGTCAACTTTGCCGCATCTAACCTCTTAGAATCGATTTGGTAAAGGAGAGTTCCAAACTGCGTTCCCCAATCCCCGGTGTGGTTATCACCAACTACCTTATAGCCTAAAAATCTATAAAGGTTATAAAGAGCTTGGCCAATGACGGTTGAGCGAAGGTGACCTACACCAAAACGTTTGGCGATGTTGGGAGATGAATACTCGACAACTACATTTTTGTCTTTTCCAACTTCGGATGAGCCGTAACTTTCCTTTTTCTCATTAACCTCTCTAAGGTTTTCAAGGAGTGCTTCTTGAGAAAGCCAGAAATTGATAAATCCAGGTCCGTCCATTTCGATTTTGGCAACGATTTTTAAAAGTTCTTGATCTCTTTTAAGCTTATCCACCAACTCTCCCGCCAAATCCCGGGGGTCTTTGGCCTGGCTCTTGGCCAAAACCATGGCTACATTTGTAGAGTAGTCACCGTGGACCTCAATCTCAGGGGCTTCAAGGAGGGATTCCCCAAACCCTGTTGCCTTTTTAATGGCTAAAACTACCGTATCTCGCATATTTAAATTTTACAACTTATTTGGATTTTTTACATAATCGGTGATAAAATCCGCGTATGCCACCCGAAGCTAGAGCCGGATATCCTTGCTTAGTCGACCTAAGACGAAATTGCGACTATCACTGTAAACTAATGCCAATAGCTAGAAAAATCCTTAAACAGGCAGCAGGAGACAAGCATTGGAGTCAGAAGAAATACCTAGCGTCCTTACGATCTGATGATCCCGAAATCATTGACGCCGCAAATATGAATTGGGTAAGTAAGCTTGCCAAAGTAGATCAGCTTAACAGCTGTAGATTGGTTGAAAACGGCGAACTTCAACCACAAATCCCCAGGCGTAAATAATTATTGTTTAATTGAGTAAGTGTCACCGTCTGTTTCTATTTCAACGTCTCCCAACTCGTCAGTTCTCAGTGTTTTAATATTTTCATCACTTAACATCTTTAGCACCTCCTCATGGGGATGGCCATATCGATTGTTCCTTCCGACTGAAATAACAGCCACTTCGGGCTTACTTCTCTCAAG
>CAYNFU010000029.1:0-3007 GCA_964396785.1 uncultured Gammaproteobacteria bacterium
TCTAACGAAAGCCGGCTTGTGTTGCAAAAGAGCTAGACTTACTTAACTTGGGTCTTGGATGCTTGTATCCTCCCAGCGAAGTATGTCTTGAGATTAAGGATTATAGCGAAAAAAAACTTCTTGGTCAAAAACAACTAGTTCCTTACTAGTATTTAATTTGGGGAATTTCACCTTTATTAAGATTTTTACCGTTGACGGGGACTTTGAGCACCCAGCCTAATGTATTTGCAACAGATACTCCGACCCTTAGTCCGGTAAATGAACCGGGCCCAGTCTCAACAAATATTTCGGAAATATCTTTAAAATCTTTGCCTTCCTTTTTTAAAACTTCAACGATAAAGGGAAGAAGTTTTTGTGATTTCTCCTCCTTAGCAGGAGCCTCGAATTGTTTGTTATCAACCCCAATAACTATCTTTTCTCTATCCGAGGTATCAATATATAATTTCATTTTTTATACCCCTCGGGGTGGCCTTTGCACCATCTGTAAGCTGTCTCAATAATCTCTTTTAATCCATATTTTGGATTCCACCCCAACTCTTTTTTAATTTTATCTGACGAGGCAACCAACTTTGCCGGGTCTCCCGCTCTTCTTGGTCCAAATTCATAACGAACCTTCTTACTCGCAACTTCCTCTACCATCTTTATAACTTCAAGATTGGAATAACCCTTCCCAGACCCAAGGTTATAAACTTTACTTTCTTTCTCTAGCGCCCCAAGTGCTAGAATGTGGGCTTGGGCCAAATCGGATACGTGTACGTAATCACGAACACATGTCCCGTCTGGCGTATCATAATCATTGCCGTTAACTACAAGTTTATCTTTCTTACCTAGGGCGACCGAAAGTACAACAGGAATAAGATGAGTCTCGGGTCTATGGTCTTCTCCGATTCGACCACTAGGGGAGGCACCTGCGGCATTAAAGTATCTCAAGGTCGCATATTTAATCCCCAAAATTTTGTCTAGCCAGGAAAGCTCTCTTTCAATAATATATTTACTCTCTCCATATGGACTCCCCGGGACAATCTCAGCACTTTCTGATATGGGAAGGGACTTTGGGGAACTAAATAAATTTGCGGTTGAGGATAGAATAAACTTTTTAACGCCGCTCTCCACCATTCCCTCAAAAATATTAGTTGCGGCAAGAATATTCCCGCCCAAATATAAAAGGGGTTTTTCCATCGACTCTCCAACCAAGCTTTTGGCGGCAAAATGCATGACTGCATCAAATTTATTATTCGAAAAAAGTTCTAATACTACTTCCCTATCAAGAAGATCTCCTTCAACAAGCTTGGCTTTTGGATCCACCGCATCCTTATGACCCAAAGAAAGGTCGTCAAAGACAACTGTGTCGTGTCCCTCATCAATCAAAGCCTCAACTGTGTGGCTTCCGACGTACCCCGCTCCACCTGTAACTAATATTTTCATTTTTTTAATATTATCTTTCTTTTGTCCCCTCCCAAATTTTCAAAGGTTATCCATTTTGCACCCTTGGGAACTAACCCTCTTATTTTCTCAGCCCACTCGACGGCCACAATATTATCTTTTCTCCCCCAGATATCGCTGAGACCTAAATTAACGACTTCCTTCTCGACCCCAGTTTCTAATCTGTATAGGTCTACGTGGTAGAAACTCTTTTCCCCAAGAGAATATTTCCTTAATAAAATAAATGTTGGGGAAATGACTCTTGTGCTAACCCCGAGCCCCTCTGCCAAACCCTGGATAAAGGTAGTTTTGCCGCTCCCCAAATTCCCGGTGAGTGCTAAGATATCCCCTCCCGCTAGGTTAGCTGCAAACGTTTTGCCCAGCTTTTTAGTTTCGCTGGAGCTTTTGGTAATAAATTCCATAGGCTATAAATTGCAAGAAGTGCACCGATTGTATCAAAAACAACGTCCCGAACTCTAGGTTCACGTCCCGGGGTAAATGATTGGTGAAATTCATCAAATACGCCGTAGATTAGAGAAATAAATATCGAAAATATCGCCGCATTTCCCTTTCCTACATTGTAATTTCGAAATGCACGATAAAGTAGGGTTGTTAGTATTCCAAATTCAATAATATGCGCACTCTTTTTTATGACAAACTCTCTCCAATAAATTGTAGAGACTGGGGCAGTAGGATATGAAGAGAAAATAAAAATGGCGGCAACCCAAAGTGCAGGCGGCAACCAGAATCTAAGAAGTTTTTTCATCCATCCCATTATATCTTCTTTTCGCTTTAATGAAGATAAACCCAGATACCCCGACCAATATTGCTCCGAATCCCACAAGGAGGGCCGCAAGGACGGGAAATGGTTTTTTAGACTTTGCCTCACCAGTGTTTTCAATAGCCTTGTCTAGTTCACTTCTTAGTCCCAAAATACCCAAAGTTGATTCCCCTTGAGAGAGGCCGCCTCCTTCGTTATTTTCTGAAGAAGGAGGTTTTGTAGGAGTAGGAGTCTTTGTAAGAGTTGGTGTGGGCCTTGTTGTCGGTGTTAAAGTTGGCGTCGATGTAGGCAAAGGAGATGGGGTCGGAGTCGGAGTGGGAATCGGCGTCGGTGTTGGTGTTGGACATGGATCGAGAGAGGCAGAATCGTTGCTTGAATTTTCTGTAGTTGTGGCGAAACGCTCGAGAGTACTATTCCCATCTGGATATCTTCCAATCGTTTGTCCCGAACCGGGAGCACAAACCTGGCCAGCTCCACCATAGTTTATTTCATTTACTAAAGTAGAGTCGTCGGTCATTAAAAGCCTAATGGTGTCCTCGTTCCTATTCAGCCTATTCTCAGCCGAAATAACATAATATTTAGAACTCGATGGACCAATTGAAACTCCTTGAGGTACCGTTTCTACAATGGTACTTGCACTATCTCGTAACTTCCACCCCGAAATGTCTACGTCGTCAGGCGAAAATAACTCTACCCAATCTCCGCTTGTTTCCCAGGTACTCATCTCATTGATCACCACCTGGGCACTCGCACCTTTGGCAAAAATGAAAGAAAGACTGGTGAATAATGCAAAGAGAAAAAGTA
>CAYNFU010000029.1:3107-8491 GCA_964396785.1 uncultured Gammaproteobacteria bacterium
GCACCTTTGGCAAAAATGAAAGAAAGACTGGTGAATAATGCAAAGAGAAAAAGTATTCTTCTCATGAATGCGTGGGCTATGATAGCACGCGTGTCTAGTAGTTTACGTGGAGATAGAATGTATCAAGCTCATTCTCGTCATGATCGACGCGAACGTATCTTAGAGAGCATCCCGAACCCCCGATATAACTTCCTCTATATAAAGTGCCAGCTCTCACCGCTTTTACTTCGGAACTTGCGCCGTTAAAATCTAGGCCATTATGGAAACTATAAATACTCCCCGCCCAAGTATTCCTTACTGCCCAGGTGACCCCGTAGCCTTGATTAAACTTTATTGAGGGATTCATCGGCCAGTTCCAGCTACCACCGGGATTAAATGGATCCCCGTCGGGACTCCCGCAGTAAGGACCAGAGCAGTTCTCGTATGACACTCCGCTTCTTAAATAGCTAAAGGGATTTTGGGTTACCCCATTTGAACTAACGATAAAGTGGGTGTGTGTTCCACTTGAATTACACGACGCCCCCTGTATTACCGAGGCAATCCTCTCTCCCTCATTTACGTGCCCCACCTGAGACTCAGTTCCTTTTCCAGCTAATATTGCCTGAATAGCTTCTAACTCACTTCTTGCCTGGGCTAAAAGTTCTTGGTACTTTTTCTCATCATTTCTTGTAACCCGAAGTAGTTCTGCCTTGGCCGACTTCTGGCTTGCGAGCTTGGCTTTTTCCTCAGTGAGCTGCCTTTGTAAGTCCTCTTGAGACTCCTTCTCTATAACATAACTCGTTTGTGCCTCTTGAAGCCTGATAAGAAGGTCTCGGTCGGCCTCCTGTATCTTTTGCAGATAGTGAAATCTGGATACCGCACCATTCAAATCCGGAGCGGCTACAAGCATGAGAAATGCATCCCCGAGTCTCGCCATTTTATAAGTCTCAACCGCGCGATTTGAGAAGGCGTCGGTTAGGGCGGTTAAAGAAACCTCTAATTGGTCAATTCTCCCCCCTAAAATTAAAATCTTTTCCTCAACCTGGGTTATTTTTAAAGTGGTGAGTCTTATTTGGGCGTCGTATTGGGCAATTTGATTATTGAGGGTGTTTGCTTGGGTCTGGAGTCGGACAATCTCCTTTTCATACTGGCCAATCTCTTGGGAAAGCCTTTGAAGCTTCTGTTCTGTGGACTCTTGAGCGAGTGCTGTCTTTCCAAAAAGAAATGCCCCGAAAAGGGCGAGTGCAAGGATTATTAGCTTAAACTTCCCAATTTTCATCGCCCGCGTCTAACTCTTGAAACCGCAAGTAGGCTTCCGGTTAGGGCAAGAGTTATTCCAATAACAATTTCTACCGCTAAAATTATTCCAAAAAGGGCGAGGATATTTAGGGTGTCTCTGGGAAGAACGGGAATTTCCCCAAAATAATTGACAATACTCGGGGTTGCATAAAGAGTTAGAATAAGGGTTGCCAGCCAGCCAACAATTACCCCCACAAGCGCATAAATAAAGGCTTCTATTATAATTGGGCTTCTAATAAAACCGGGGGTCGCCCCAATTAAATCCAAAATTTCCACCTCACCGCGCCTGGTTGTCATCCTCATTCCGATAATCACAATGAGAACAAGAAATGACGTAGCCAGAAGTACTCCAACTAAAACTCCTCCGCCGACCCTCAAGTATAAAGTTATTGTGCGGAGGCTGCTTACCACATCCCCGAGTGCCGTTTGACTGCCTATATTGGCGGTGAAACCCACCTGATCCACGATTGCCTCCCCCCGCATATCCTCAATCACTTTCTCGGCAAATGACAGGTCCAGCAAAGAAAATTCAATGCTCGCAGGAAAAATTGAGGGGCTAACAAGTTCAGATAGCAGTGGGTTATCGCTCGTTGCTTCTTTATATATTGCTAGGGCCTCTTCTTTATTCACGTATTTTACGTCTTTGACACGACTGTCTTTGGAAAGTCTTTCTTGGAGGGCTGAGATAGACTCTGGTGTTGATTCGTCTTTCAAAAACGCAATAACCTGGGGTCGGGTTTCGAAATGTCTAATAATTTTTCCAGATGAGTAGACCAGAATTGAAAGAACGGTTGCTACAAAGAAAGTTATAGTCAAAACAAATATTGCCGAGAGGGCTTGGAAAGGGGCGCGCATTATATAGTCGAGTGCCGTTTTAAGATGAATGTTCATGGTTAATAATTTTTCCTTCCGAAAGCTTAATCACCCTCTTTTTAAGTTTAGCAATAATTTCCCTGTTGTGGGTTGCCATAATTATGGTTTTGCCTTCTTTATTTATTTTCTCAAAAAGCTCCATAATCTCATCCGCCGTATCCCAGTCGAGGTTTCCGGTGGGCTCATCAGCGAGGATTAGCTTAGGATTTACAACCAAGGCCCGGGCCAAGGATACCCGCTCGAGCTCCCCTCCTGAAAGCTGAGATGGAAAAAGCTCTGAGCGCTTAGAAAGTCCTACAAGCTCAAGAATTTTATCCACCCTGGATGGCCATTCGGACTGGGGAATACCAGAAACTGCCAAAGCCACTTCAACGTTCTCTCTAAGGGTTCTCTCGGGTAAAACTTTGAAGTCCTGAAAAACTACACCAATTTTTTGTCTTATTTGGGGGATTTCTTTCTTACTAGCCTCGGTTACGTCAATTCCATCAAATATTACCTTACCGTTATCTGGGAGTACTTCGCGAAGAATGAGCTTGAGAATCGTAGTTTTGCCAGCTCCCGATGGCCCCGTGATAAAGACAAATTCACCCTTATCTACTTCAAAAGAAACGTCCGATAGTGCCGTGATATCGCCAAATTTCTTGGTAACATTTTTAAGCTTTATCATTTGGGCAAATTTTTACCTTTAAAGCTTACCAGATTATCTCTTATTTTACCAAATGAAGTTAATTGGAGACCTTTATTTTACCCACGTCCATGAGCCAGCCGGCCGTCCTTGCGCTAATTGTCTCACCCCAAACAGTAACTTTCTTACCCACAAAGCTCTCAAGGTCAATTACTGTTGAGGTTAAATAAACGTATTGGCTCTCCCCGCCCTCGCGAACCAAGTGGTGCGTTCCTTCCCCGTCTACCCCGCCTGACTCCAAAGTCCCTTCGGCCGAATCCCTAAATGTGGATTCATCGGAAAGTCCCGCCTCGGTCGCAGAAGCTTCCGCTCCAGGTGCAACCTCCTTGGTACTTCCTCCAAGGCTCCTGCCTGAAAGAAAATATCCCGTTCCAACACCTCCCAAAACAACCAAGAACGCAGCCAAAGCCATGACTACCGTTCCCTTGAAGCTCCTTTTGGGAAACTCCTTTACAAGGTCAACCTTTGCAGCGAGTGTGGGTGAAACTTCGGGCTTTTCCTCCATGCAATTAATATAACATCGAACAAATTCTCTTACAAGGAAATCTTTTCTCTAAGCTCGGCCTCGATAAATTTATCAAGGTCTCCGTCAAGAACATTCTCGGTGTCTCCGGTTTCAACTAACGTCCTTAAATCCTTTACCATCTTATACGGGTGGAGTACGTAGGAGCGGATTTGTGTTCCCCAGGAGGCTGGTCTATATTCGCCTTTAATTTCCCTTTTAGTGTCTTTCGCCATTTGCTTTTCCAACATCCACAATTTTCCCCTCAAAAGATTTAGAGCAATTTTTCTGTTTTGTTCCTGAAAACGCTCTGCCTGGGCGGTAACTGTTAAACCTGTGGGTTTATGCTTAAGTCTCACCGCACTTGAAACTTTCTGTACATTCTGCCCTCCTTGGGAGCTGGCTCTAAAGAATTGCCAATCGAGATCTTCGTCTTTAATGACAATATCAGGAAGGTCCACTTCGGAAAGCTCCGGAATTACTTCAACCAGTGCGAAAGAGGTTTGCCGAAGTTTATCCGCATTAAAAGGCGACTGGCGAACGAGTCTATGGGTTCCAGCCTCCCCTCGCAAGTAGCCATAGGCGTATTTCCCCCTGACTTTAAAAGTCACGCTTTTTGTTCCGGCCTCCTCGCCGGGGGTTAAATCAAGCGTTGTTACTTCCCAGCCCCTTCTTTCACAAAACCTCGTGTACATTCTATAAAGCATGCTTACCCAATCCATTGCTTCCGTTCCCCCTTGGCCCGCGTGAATCCCCACTACCGCATTTTTCTCATCATATTCCCCCGAAAGGAAAGACGTAAGTTCAAACTTCTCAAGCATTTTCTCGGCTTTTTCGACTTCAGCCGCTAAATCCTGGGCTAGTTCCTCTTTTCCGGAAAACTCAGTGAGTGTGCTAACTACGGCCCCCAAGCTTTCAAATTCTGAAACCTCCTTTTTTAGATCCCCCAATCCTTGCATCAGCCTTTTTGCCCGCTCGGGGTCTTTCCAAAGGTCAGGGTCGGAACTCTCGGCAGTTAGCCTGGCAATTTCCTCTTTTTTCTTCTCAACTTCAAAAGACCCTGCGAAAGCTTCAAATCGCTCTCTTAAACTGTCTATTTTCTGCTTTGTATCCTGCATGCTTGAAGTATAAACCCTTAGAACTCACAAACCATCCCGCGGACCTTATCTTGGTCCTTGGGAGAGAGGGATTGGAAAGCGTCTAATACCTCGTCACTAGAATAATTTTTGGCAGAGCTTACCGGAATTTCATCTGTTACCCCCAAGACTTTCACCAATTTTGCCCTCCCGGCATCGAGTATGTTTACAATGGGCTTTGGAGCATTTTTCCAACCTAAAAATTCTGTGATTATAGTTCTCCCACCAATAAGTAAAAACCCTTCAAAAATGAGTGCGAGTAAAAAACCCAAGGATATCCCAAAAATCCCACCCTTTATGGACCAGTTTAAAAGATGTCTCCTGACCTGGGCGAGAGTTAGTACGAGAAGAAACAGCAAAAATACTATAGCTCCAGCTATCACATAGGTAGGAGAGAATGTCAGATTCCCGAGATTAAAATCAAAAGTTTTGGTCAAAAATGAGGAAGGGGTCATCTCACCTCAATGATATCACAAGGATGAGGCTGAAGTTTCTAGCTCGTTAAAGTCCGAATCCGAAGCATCCACCTGAGTTTCATCGAGTTCACTCTCTAGAGTTCCCGAATCGTCGTAGTCTGAAACTGGAGTCTCACCAGTTGGCTTCGGTGCAACATATGTGGTTGCAGTTTCATATAAAGATTTACCAGACATCTTAAAATAATAGTAAGCACCAGCCGAACCCAATAAAATAAGCGCTCCAACGGCTACTAAAATTATGACTGGTGTTATTCCTTTTTGTCTCATAGTGTCGGTGTAGGCGTGGGTGTTGACGTTGGCGCTACCGAAACGGTCGGCGTTAATTCCCCTTCGTCTTCATCTTCGTCGGGCTCCCCTGCTGCGTCTTTGAGTGCTTTAAAGGCGTCGTGTACGGACCTTCTTGCGTCTTTTACAAGTTCGCGGACGGCGGCAAT
>CAYNFU010000030.1:0-8267 GCA_964396785.1 uncultured Gammaproteobacteria bacterium
CCTCCTCGGCATAAATCTTCGTATTCCCCTGATTTATAAACGGTTAGTTTTTCCCCATTTTTGGAAAACTCCTCTATAAGCTCAAGTTTATAAGGATTATCCTTGTAAAGATTTTTAACTTCCTCTTTGGACACTTCCCTGCCACTAAAGCCTTTCCAGGTTTGAAGAATGTCAGACATCTTCTTCTCTATTTTGGCAAAATCTTCCTCAGATACTTTTTCTTTGCCAAAATCAAAGTCATAATAAAATCCATCCTCAATTGCCGGACCAATTGTCCTTTTTGCCTTAGGCCAAAGGGAAATTACTGCAGCAGCGAGTAGGTGGGCAGTAGAATGTCTTAAATTATCTAAATCGGATTTATCCGCCATTGACATGATTGTATCTTATCAGAAGCTCTTAATTCAAAGCCTTATTTTTTCGAGGAAGAATAACCCTGTTTCTTAATAACTGAATAGAAAGAGCGCTTGCAAGTTTTTTTGCGTGTTCGTGGCTTAAACCCACCCTGGCTACAACTTGGGAACTGTCGGTTTTTGGAATGTCTTGGGCGATATCAAGAACTAACCCGTTTTTATTTGAAGTAATGCGAATATTGTCTGAATAAAGAATAGGAGTTTTGCCTGGATCTAAAACTAATTTCTTAGGGACGGGGTTTTGTTTCTTTTTTTCCACTTGAGGGATTCTATCAGGAAAGCGACTCAGTTACAAATTATTTATAGCGTCTCTCGCCTCGTCATAATTTTTGTTATATTGAATGGCGAGCTCAAACTGTTCTCGAGCTTTATCCCTCTCCCCCTGGGCTAAATAAATTCGCCCTCGAATTAAGTAAAGCTCTGAAAATGCTCGGTTACCACCATTTAGAAGTCTATCCGATATTTCAAACACTCTTGGGTAATTTTCAAGTTTCTGATATGCCAAAATAGGTTCAATTTGATACCATAGCATTCGTCTTGGTAGTCTTCCCTCAACAGACTCAAAAGCCTCTAAAGTCTTTTGATAGTCGCCTAAGTGGTATGCGGCAGTTGAAATATTAAAAATAGGGTAGATATTATCAGGGTCAACACTTCTTTCTTTCTCGGCTCTAGACAGTGCATTGGCCCAGGCGACTTGCTCGTCGGACTCTTCACCGAGAATCGCCATAACTAACCCTTCCTGCTCGGGTTTGTAAACGATAATGTAGTCATAACTAAACGGTTGCCACATAGAAAGAAAATCAAAGTATGAGATTCTCCTATTGGGTCCCTCATATGAATCGTCCTGGATTATTACCTGAGCCTCTTCGTTAAAACCCCTCACGATTCTAAAATGTCCAATATCCTCATTAAGGTGAAGCCATGTTTTAACTACGACTGGGATGCCGTTTGCCGTAAAGCGCTTAAGGGTCTCTATGTCCCCGTTTCTGCGACCAAGAGCCGAAAGGCCGTATTTTTGAGCCCACTGGGTAAATTCATAAGTGAATATTGTTTTGTCGTCATTGTCACCCGATGGAATCTGGTAAGGACGCATTTGGTCTCCAAGTTCAGACTGTGTGACTTTAACGCCGTACCAATTAAGAATCATGGTAAGAGTTGCCGGCCCGCAGTTATTAAATGTCTGATAGACGTGGTAGGGGTTGTCGACCAAAGCTTCTTTACCGGGAGACTTTACCTCAATACCAGTACCCTCATTATTGGGCACAGAAGTATCTTGTCTTATGTTTTGGACGAATTTGCTCTCGACCGGAGGCTCTGGGCGGTTAAAATACCAAAAAACTCCGCCCAAAAGAGCGAAAATTGCAATTATTATCCCAATTATTTTTCCCATGAGGCTATATTATACTTTTAAAGGTTGTTTTTGAAAAACTCGACAGTTTCCTCCATTGCCTGAGTAAAGGAGCCTCCGGTTAGATTATGGCCTCCATCTTGGTATTCATTGAGCTCATGGACTATATCTGTTTCATCAAGAATACTAATTAAGTTTCTGGAATATTCAATACTCACAACATTGTCGTTAACCGAGTGATTAAGTTGAACTGCCCCATTAACCCCATTAAGATAATTTGTAGGAACGACCTGCTTCCAGAATGCACTTTCCGGGTCAAAAGGACCCCAAGCCTCACGTAGTTCCTGGCGCTTCCTGGCCCACTCTGAGTCGGGGGGAGGAGCTCTATAGCTGGTATCCTGAATACTAAACTCGTCGAGGTCAGAGTATGTGTAGCCTGCACCCGACCAAATGACAACTGCAGGAACTTCGTCTTCTACAACGAAACTTCTAAAGACGATATTCCCTGACATTGAGTGTCCCCAGAGACCGATTTTATCTTTATTTACAAAACCGGAATTTTGCAAAGCTGAGCGGGCATTTAGAGCGTCTACTACATAGTCCCCCGAATAATACCCGCCCCCGGGTTCACCCTCGGAATTTCCGTGCCCCCGAAGGTCTATTTTAAATACGACAAACCCGCTTTTGGCGAGATAATCTACATATGAGTTATAGTTAACTTCCGTCCTATACTCTTTCGGTACAATATATCCATGGACAAATACAATTGCCGGCCAGCCAGCTTCTGGGGGGTCACCTTTGGGGAGAGTTAAAAGGCCAAAAACCTTTAAGCCGTCAGAGCGGTAACTTGTTAAATAGGATGTGTAGTTTGAGTTTTCAGAAAGAGTCTTCTTCTCCCCCAACGAGCTTTCATACTCCCTACTTCTTAAATAAGGAATGGTGAGCTCTTGAAAGGCAAAAGGCGTAGGAGTTGGCGTGGCAAGAATCTGGGAGACATTTTTGGCAACTGACGTAAGAGTATTGTCTTTTCTTTGAGAAACAAAAATAAAACCTAAAATTCCAACGATTAGAACAGCCCCAAACAAGAGAAGTACTTGGACTACCCCACGCGTATTTTTGGACATTCCTTTAGTTTACAACAACAAATATGAGGTTTGGAATTGCTTGTTTTGGTGTGCTATTCTTATAATTCGTATGAAAAAGACTTTAGGGATATTGATAGGACTTCTTATTTTGGCTTCAGGAATTTACTTTTTGAGAAACGGGCGTGACCTTGAACTTTCAGGCATCCCCTTTGTCCAGGAAAACGAAGGAGGTCCGGAAATGGAGCCTCACCCTCTTTCGATTGAAGCTCTAAGGCAAGGAGAGTACCCCGGAAGCGATATTGTAATTGAGCAGACGCTTGAGCCGGGTTCAAACTACCAAAGGTATATTGCCTCCTATAAATCAGAAGGACTAAAAATATTCGGGCTTTTAACAAAACCCAACGGAAATGCTCCTCAAGGATTTCCAGTAGTAATTTTTAATCACGGCTACATCTCCCCTTCGGTCTATAAGACAACGGAGAAATATGTTGCATATCAGGATGCATTTGCGAAAGCCGGCTATGTTACTTTTAAGTCTGACTATCGTGGCCACGGAAACTCCGAAGGACAAGCCTCGGGAGGTTACGGGTCCAATGGTTATACGATAGACGTTTTAAATGCGGTAGCGTCAGTTCAGAAACTCAAAGATGTTAATCCCGAAAAAATTGGCATGTGGGGACACTCAATGGGGGGGCACATTACTTTGGAAATTATGGTGGTTAATCCAGATATCAAAGCTGGGGTCATTTGGGCCGGAGTAGTTGGGTCTTATGAAGATTTGTTTGAGCGCTGGAGGAGAAGAGCCGGTCCCACTCCTACCCCAAACCCAAATAGTCAAAGGGGGAGATGGAGACAAGAACTCGCGGAAAAATTTGGAGATCCGAGTCAAAACCCCGAATTTTGGAAAGCTCTTTCTGCAACGAGCTACTTAGAGGATATTTCGGGGCCCGTTCAGCTACACCACGGAGCGAGCGATAATTCTGTGCCGGTTGAATTTTCAAGGTCCTTAAGAAATTTACTCAATAATGAGGGGAAGGAAGTTGAATTATATGAATATGAAGGAGACGATCACAATTTATCTTCCAATTTATCCTTAGCTCTTTCTCGTTCAGTTGAGTTTTTCGATAGATATCTTAAATAGAAAGAAAGTTATGGAAAACAGTTTGGCCAGAGATTTCCTTTTCCGATAGAGGCGACATAAGCTGCGGTTTGGGCCGACTCCTCGGCACTAAAGCGCAAGTCGGTATTTGTATCTTCCCCTAGAGCCTGCCTGTTACTTATCCAACTAGACTCACCGAATTGGAAAAGGCCAACATAAGGACCATTTACAGCTAGTGGGTTAAAACCAGATTCGCAGGTTGCGATGTGCCTTAAAACATTAGGGTCCACACCATATTGGCCAGCAAACCTCTCAATTAGTGCGTGGACTTCTTGGGGAGGGATGGGTGGAGGAAGAACTGGCGTGGGGGTCGGAGAAGGAGTAGGCGTAGGCGAGGGTGAAGGCGAAGGTGAGGGAGTTGGAGTGGGCGTTAATGTAGGAGTTGGTGTGGGAGATAGAGTAGGTGTAGAGATTGAGATTAAGCTCAGTACCTCCCCCTTACTTCTTGATAGAGCAAAAATTGCTCCAGGAATTACAACAAACAAGACTCCGACGATTAAATATTTCCAGAGAGTTTTCATAGAAGCAAAATTATAACACCTAACCCAAGATTACTTTTCAACGAGAGTTTTGAGGGGGCCGAGATAATAGTCTTTCCAGCCATCATAAAGCTCTTTCCATCCTTCTTGAGGTAGGTTTTTATGAATAAGGGTCAATTCGGTATTTCCGTTTATCTCCTTTAGTTCAAAGGATACTTTGGATGGAGTTTCCCATTTTCCTCCGTACCAATCTTGTATAAGGAGTTTATTTGGTATGACTTTTGAATTTTTACCCCAGATGTCTCCTCCCCAGAGTGAAAAATTATCTCCCGGACTGGCGCTCATTTTGGCGGGGCCCCCTCCCCACTTCTCTATTTGCTCAGGGTCAACCAGAGCCTGCCAAACTTTACCGATTGAAGCCTTGATTACGTATTTTTGTTTGAAAGACCTCATAAGCCAGTATACCAATTACCAATTCTATGGTATACTTTATGCCAACTTACTTAAGTTTCGATTGCCGTACTTGAAGGAATCTTCTTGGGGACAGTCTTCACATAAGTAAAAATAGGTGGTGATAAAGTATGGCAAAAAGATTATTCGTAGGGGGACTTCCCTACACAGCTACAGACGACGAGCTAAAGCAATTTTTTGCAGTTATTGGTGATGTAACAAGTGCAACAGTTATTACAGATAGGTATTCTGGTCAAGGTAAAGGATTTGGATTTGTAGAATATGCTGATGACAAAGATGCCGATAAAGCAATTAAGGAGCTTTCAGGGAAAGAGCTCGGAGGAAGAAAAATAATTGTAAATGAGGCGAGACCTCGTGAGGAAAGAAGTTCAGCTGGTTATGACAGAAGTGGTGGTGGAAAAAGACAGACAAGACGCTGGTAATTTTAGTTAAAAATTATGGATTCGGGAGCAAATGTTTGTACCAGGTGCGGAAAAGTAAGGATTGTGGTAAAAACTTACAAAGAATATGTAGGGAGTTCTTTAGTTGTAACTACTTTGACGAGTTGCCCGGATTCCGACTGCCAAGCCATAATCAATAAGCAACTTGAAAAAGAACAAAAATTTAGGGACGATATGAAGCTTGCTGGAGATAGACGTCGCGAAGAGCAAAGGGTGAGGAAATTAGAAGACATTAAACTTCTTCAAACTACCAAATAGTAATTCATTTCACTCGTTTTCTCTTTGTGTAAATCTTTGTGATTCTGGACCCTTTGCAGCCCTAAGGGTAGCCTCTCCTAGCATATCGCCGGGTCTATTTAAAGGAATTCCTGAGTAAAGAGAGTCAATTTGTTCTCTAACAATATCTAATCTTTTAGAGGTTCGAGTATAAGCAGGATCGTCAAGTGGAATTTGCCCTAGTCTTTCTGAAAGCCGCCTTTCACGGGCTCTCAGTTTTGTGCGGATTTCGCTAAATGTAGGTTCAGGTTCCCCTTCAATAGCTATTCTCATTTATATATTTTAACACTCTAATTCCAGAGAATTTTATTTAGGGCTTAAAATTATTCAGAGAGTAGGTCTATTTTTGAGGCTAAGATAAAGTCGTTTTGATGTAGTCCTCCAATTTTATGTGTCCAGAGTTCAATTCTCACCTTTTTGTAGGAATAAAGGTAAATATTTGGATGGTGACCTTCTTTTTCGGCTAATTCACCCACTCTATTTACAAACTCCAAAGCTTTTCGGAAATCTTCAAATTCAAACTCTCTTTTTAGTTTTGTATCCCCGTCATATAATTCCCACGAGGGGTTTATTGATAATCTATAATTTTGAAGCACTTTACCTTTGAGATTAGGTTCCCCACCCTGGCAGGGAACGCATTTTTGAGTTGTAAGATTCATTTACCTGGTGGACCCGAGGGGATTTGAACCCCTAACCCCCTGACTGCCAGCCAGGTGCGCTAGCCATTGCGCCACGGGCCCTTGTAACAAGACAATTATAGCAATAATTATCGGCTTTTAAGAGCAAATCGATTTCTTCTAGCTTCAGTTTCATCAAGAATGATTTTTCTGATCCTGACACTTTTTGGCGTTACCTCAACGAGCTCGGTTTCGTCGATGTACTCAAGTGCATTTTCTAAAGATAAGGTTTTAGGCGTATTGAAATGAACTGAAGTTCCGTCACCTTTTGACCGCATATTGGAAAGCTGTTTTTCTTTACAAACATTTACCCAGATATCATCGTTTCTTGAATTTTGTCCTACGACTTGACCCTTGTAGACTTTTTCGGCCGGCCCGTAAAACATTTCTCCTCTATCCTGAACATTAACTAGTCCATAAAGTCTTGTTTCACCTGTTTCAAAGGCAACTAATGAACCTCTGTCTCTTGCTTTTTGAAAGCCATCGTCGGGTAAAAATGTTTCAAATGAAGTGTTTATGACCCCCAACCCCTTGGTATCGGTAATAAATTCAGATCTAAAACCGATTAATTCTTTGGTAGCGAGCAAATATTCCATGTAGACTACTCCTTCGACTTTGCCCATATCTTTAAGCTCGGCGTGTCTTTGGCCCATTTTGTTAATTACCAAGCCTGAATATTCTTCGGGAACTTCGATAAAGACCTTCTCATATGGGGTATAGGTTTTACCGTCAACTTTCTTAGTTATTACTTGCGGTCGGCTAACTTGTAATTCATATCCTTCCCTTCTTAGTCTTTCGATAAAAATCGCCAAATGAAGCTCGCCCCTTCCGGAAATAGTCCAAGTAGTATTGGCGTTTTCTTCAACTCTTAAGGCAACGTCGGTGTCTAATTCTTTAAAAAGCCTGTTTCTTATTTGGCTTGAGGTTTTGAATTCACCTTCTTTTCCTCCGAAGGGAGAATTATTGACCATAAAGATCATTTTGACCGTCGGCTCTTCTATATCAAGTAAAGGTAGCGCAACCGGACTTTCGATATCGGCTATCGTTTCTCCGATATTAATATCTCCGATTCCCGATACGGATACAATGTCTCCTGCTTGGGCTTCTTCAACATATATCTTATCCAGACCCTTAAAGGTAGCAATTGAGGTAATTTTGCCCGTATTGATGTTTCCTTCCCTATTGATGTGGGCCACGTCCTGGCCGTTTTTAATAACACCATTTACAATCTTCCCCGTTGCGATTCGGCCTTTATAATCGTCTTTTCCTAAAGTAGAGATTCTTAACTGAAGTGGTTTTGTAATATCAACTTTCGGTTCGGGGATATATTCTAAAATAGCTTCGAAAACTGGCTCAATTCCGGTCATCTCGGAAAGATCAGACTTAACCCCGGCTCTACCGTTTCTGCCTGATGCGTAAACAATCGGGAAAAGTGCGTTTTCTTCATCGGCTCCAAGTTCCAAAAACAAATTAAATGTTTTATCGATGGCATAATCTGGTCTGGCATCCTTCTTGTCGATTTTATTTATTACAACAATAATTTTTAACCCCATTTTTAGGGCCTGCTTTAAAACAAAACGCGTTTGAGGCATCGGGCCTTCTTTGGCATCAACCAAAAGCAAAGCTCCGTCGGCCATGGACAAAACACGCTCAACCTCTCCACCGAAGTCCGCATGACCGGGTGTATCGATGATATTGATCTTAACGTCTTTATATAGTATTGAAGCGTTTTTGGAGAATATAGTAATACCTTTTTCTCTTTCAAGATCGTTGGTATCCATTATCTGTTTAACCTCATCAAGGTCTTTTTTAAGCTCGGTATGGGACTGACGCAATAGCGCGTCAACCAGGGTAGTTTTACCGTGGTCTACATGAGCGATAATGGCAACATTTCTTATATTCATACCCTAAAAAAATAAAAA
>CAYNFU010000031.1:0-8126 GCA_964396785.1 uncultured Gammaproteobacteria bacterium
CTTGCTAGATAGTATGAGGAATAAAATGGGGCGTTTCTCAGGAATTTTAAGCTGGAAGATGCTTTTGATAAATCGACTTCGCTTCCGGAAAGTGTAAGCGTAAGTCTTTGAAGAGTCCTTTCGACGCTAAATAGATATAAAGATGAGATAAATAGAAATGCAAGAGCGATACCCAAACCCTTTTTGGATTTTGGTTCCCAAGTTTCTGATTTTTCCGAAATACTCCCTAAAAGGAGGCCCAAGCTAAACCAAAAAAGCAACGAAAGTGCAGGCCAATTCCAATCGACGTCAAAGAGGTTGTGAATGAAAGACGCAATAAGTGAAATAACCAAAGCGCCAAGAAGCTCATTCTTAGAAAGAGCATTTCTTTTTTTAAACATGAAAGAGAATGTGCTTACAAATAGGGAAGCGAATAAGATAAGTCCTATTAGTCCTGTTTCGGAGAGTATTTGCAAGAAATGATTGTGTGTATATTTTGCATAGAGCCACGGAAGTTTCTGGTAAGCTCTTCCCGCCTCACCAAATACTCCGGGGCCAACTCCAAAGGCAGGATTATCCTTAAATATTTCAATGGCCGAGCGGAAGCTGGCAATTCGCAGATTTCCCGAGGGCGTCCTGGTTTCTCCTCTAAGCTCGCTGACTATACTTTTTACCCTACTTCCCAAAAAACCAAAAGAGAAAATAAGCGGGATTAGAATTGCGAATGAAATTACAAATATTGCCAGAATCTTTTTGTTTTGGGTAACTGCCTTTCTAGCAAGAAATATGAGGGGAGTTAGGGCCAAGATAAGTGAGAACCAGGAAGCCCTTGAGTAAGTCAAGACAAAGCTCCCCAGTAAAAATAGGGAAAGAGATCCCCACAACAATTTTTTCTTGCCGACTAAAAATAATATTAAAGGGAGCGGAATAAGATACATTAAAAAGCCGGCCATTTGGTTATACCAATAAAAAGGTCCGACAAACTGTTTACCGGAAGAAATTTGTGGATATTCAGAAATTATTGAATATAAAACTATTGCGGTCCCGAAGGCAAAAAGCGAATATTGCCATAGGTTAATAAATTTTTTGTCGGAACCTGCCAGATTAAATCCTATGAGAAATATAAAAAAAGAGGAGGAATAAAAAATTAGACTTTGGAAACTTTCTTCTGGGACTTTTGAAAATATAGCTGAGATAAAAACACTAAGAAGAAAAAGAACGAATAATAGGGTAATTTTTTTTGGAAAAACTAAAGTTCCTTTTCGAGTAAGAAAAAGACCAACTGCCGAGACAAAAAGTCCCAAGATGGCTGTTGGAATTGCAAAGTCAAAGTATTTAGCCTGGAAAGCAATTAGAATTGCAAGAGTGAGGAATATCAAAAATCCTGAAATTCTTTCAATCATGAATTCTTTTTCAATATACACGCTTATACCCATTTAGCAAGAATTTTTGTTGAGAGGGAGATTGAGAAGTAGAATTTTAGCCTTTAGTAATGAAACACGAGCGGCAGAGGCATAACGAAGGAGGCCAAAGGCCAACTTCTCCTCTAAGGAGCCGCTCGGAATCTGCAAAGTGCGAAGTGTCGTGAGCCGTCTCAGTGGCTCGGTCGGTGTCAACCAATCGCCGCTATAACTGGCGAGGTGACGATCGAATGGACACATTCGCACTCGGTGACGCGGGAAGGGCGCAGCAATATCTGGACTCTGGTTTGCCCGGATGGCTCGCCAAGCGGGCTGCGCTGGCCGGAGTACTCCGACATTCAATCCCTCGTCACTTCAACAGAGCCGAGCCATGAAACGACCGTCGGTTGACCGGCGGCCTTGCCTTATTGGGCGTGGGCTCGGATGATGCCGAATAAATTGTGATAAGAGCGACCGGGAGAGACTTCAAGCCCCTCTTGCGAGAGACTCCTCTCCCGGTTTCCTACATTGCCGGAGGGTGGATCAATTCAACTGACTGCGCGATGTACAGAGTCGATCTGTGAGGCCTGGGCCTTCATCGCACGCTCCTCCGCAAGATAACCAAATTATAGGATGGAGTTCAAAATTTGTCAATATTAAAGTAAAAACGTACACAAGCTAGCTAGGAAAGAAAGTTAAGTTTCGCTACAATAAAAGTCTATGCGCCTTATCGTCCAGAGAGTAAGCCATGCTTCGGTGAAGGTTGAAGGAAAAGTTGTGGGAGAAATTGGAAAAGGGTATTTAACCTTAGTTGGCATTAAGAAAGGGGATAGTAAGAAGGAGGCGGAGCTTTTGGCGGAGAAACTCTCAAAACTTCGAGTGATGGCTGATAAAGAGGGAAAAATGAATTTGTCCTTAAATGATCTTGATGCTTACGTATTGGTGGTTTCCCAATTCACTCTTTATGCTGATACTTCGGGTGGGAATAGACCTTCGTTTATTAATGCGGCTCTCCCCGAAGAGGCTAAAAAAATTTATGAGCATTTTGTGGTTAAACTTAAGGATTTTGGAGTAAAAGTAGAAACGGGTAGTTTTGGAGACTATATGGAGATTGAAGCTAAATTAGACGGTCCGGTTACCATAACCTTAGAGTAATTTATTTTTCAATAAAAATACTTTAAGTTTCCTACCTCTATACTGTTGGCCGATTGATACCAATAGTCGATTAGTATCCCTCCAATATTTTCTAGGAAGGATTTTCTGAAGTGCAATCTCAGTCTCTTCCGGTGTTTTTGTCTTTATCCAACCCAGTATATTAACAATTTTATGAACGTGGGTGTCGACTGCTATGGCCGGTTTTGCAAAGGCTCTATTTAAAACCAAGTTGGCTGTTTTCCTGCCTACTCCGGGAAGCGTCATTAATTCCTCTCGAGTCTCGGGAATTTCTCCTTTGAATTCCTTTAGAATAATTTTAGCTAGCCTTGTGAGCTGCCGGGCTTTTCTATTATAGAAGCCTACAGGGTATATAAGCTCACGCAAGCTCTTAATATTTATTTCACTTAATTTCCTGACGGTTGGTGCTTTATCAAATAGTTTCCTTACTGCCAAATGTGTAGTTACATCAAGCGTACGAGAAGATAGAAAGGTTGAAACTAGAGTTTTGAAGGGATTTTTGCCAAAGGTCTCAAGCGGGATAGGTTTGTAGTATTTCTTGAAGGCAGCGAAGGTTTTTTCGAATTTATCCACTTTTATAACTCCAAAAGGGAACCTCGTAAATTGAGGCGCCCTTTTGACAGTTAGTATTCAAAAGTTGGAGGTTAACCTCCGATCTTGAACATTGTGGTGCCGCAAACTTCACAAACGGCCTTTGTTGCTTTCTTGCCGTTCTTCATCGTGACTGCTTGGGCATTCTTGCCCTCTCTTTTAGCGCGACACTTTACACAGTACATCATTTATAGTCACCTCCCTCCATAGAACAGATTGAACCTAAAACCAAGCTAAGTATATCACCAGTTCTGCCCCTAAAATGAGGCTAGCTATTATAAGACTCTTTCCTATGTCGGCTCTCACGGAAGCTAAATCATAAACTTGAGCCTGATTCACGGCCAATTTTGCAGACCGGCTAAGAGCTTTGTTAGCTTCGGAGGGCTTTTTTAATTGCCTATTGACATTAGCCTCGGAGATCGTCTTTTTAGGCTCGTTGGACCATGAATATAGAAATTGGTGGCGGGGGTGCTCTTTATCGTTTCTTGTGCGCCTTTTAGCCATTTTAAAGTAGTTATAGAAGTTAGCTCCTTGACACCAATTTTTCAAGATGCAAAAATGTTTGAGTTATTTAGTTACTCGAAGACTGCCCGAGGGTTAAAGTGCAAGTTGAAAAAATAGTACTATTAGTATTAGGACTTTGGCTTTTGGGCCTGACGGTCGCTCTTTGGTGGGTTGTAAGAGTTTTTAATAGTCTAACTAGGCAGGCAAAAGGCGAATCCCTTATCAAAGTTTTGGAGAAGGTAATAGCCAGGCTCAGGATAGACTCGGAGGAAATTAGGGAGATTAAGAAGGAAATTGCAGGGATTCGTGAACTTGACCGATATCACATACAAAAGGTTGGGATGGTACGCTTTAATCCTTTTCGAGAAACTGGAGGAGACCACAGCTTCTCAATTGCGCTACTTGACGCCAACAATACCGGTTTAATCCTGACAGGTATTCATACAAGAGAGCGGACCAGGATTTATACCAAGGCGGTAAAGCTCGGGGAAGGTGAGTTTGAGCTTTCGGACGATGAAAAAAAGGCTTTAAGCAAGGCTCAAAAGACAAAAGTCTAACATGAAGGAATTTTTAGAAAAAGCAAAGAAATTTTTATCTTCCAAAACTTTTATGGTTGTGGCTTCTTTTTTGGGCCTCTACCTACTCTCTTCTGGGGTATCGCTTGCCATTTTTTCTTATTTAGGGGGTGAACCGGGAATTAACGTTGACCTTGGAGATGGACTTTCTGGTTCACGCTCGAAAATTAAGGATCTGCCGAAGACCGAGGAATGCCCCATTAATGGAGGTAAATTCAGCAAAATTGAAAAAGGTATTTGGGAAACTAGACGCCCAATTGCCGCGATGATAGAAAATCATGTGGATTCAAGGCCGGCCTCCGGAATTTCTAAAGCAGACGTCGTTTATGAAGCCGTGGCAGAAGGAGGGATAACCAGATTTTTGGCAATTTTTTACTGCGGGGTTGCGGCTAGTGAGGTAAAAATTGCACCCGTTCGAAGTGCTCGCATTTACTTTGTAAACTGGGCCCAGGAGTACGGAGAGTTTCCAATATTCATGCACGTAGGAGGCGCCAATGACTTCGCCGGTTACGGAGATACAAATCGTGATGCAAGAGCTCTTGAATATTTAGAATCAATTGGGTGGAGAGTTCCTAGGGGAAATGATTTTGATACGACCTATGATTCTGGATTTCCTGTTTTTTGGAGAAATTATGAGAGGTTAGGAAAAGCGGTTGCTACTGAGCACACAATGATGGCGTCACTCGACGAAGCCTACGCCCAGGCCGAGAAAAGGGGATACGGGGCAGAAGACGAGGATGGAGTAGCTTGGGATGAGAAATTTGTTACTTGGCGATTTTCGGAGGATAAAAAGTCCGACTCCCCCCAGGCTTCAAAAATTTCATTCGAATTTTGGAGTAACAAGTCCGACTATAATGTGATTTGGAACTACGATAGTTCGTTAAACGCCTACCTTAGAGAAAACGACGGACAGAAGTTTACCGACCTTGAAGATAAAACACAGGTTTCAGCCAAAAACGTAGTTATCATGTTTGTGAAAGAGAGAGGTCCAGTTGACAAAAACTTGCATATGCTTTATACCACAACCGGAACGGGTGAAGCACTCATTTTTCAAAACGGAAATGTTATCGAGGGAACTTGGAGGAAGGATAAAAAGGATTCAAGAACAAAGTTTTTGGATGAAAAGGGCGCTGAAATTACTTTTGTAAGGGGTGTAATTTGGATAGAAGCAGTCCCTGCCGGGAACGAGGTTAGTTACTGACAACTGCCTGCCCAAAAGTATGGCAGATCTAGGCGACATAATAACTTCAAAAGTACGGGTAAAGGTTTTGGAGCTTTTCCTTGCCAACCTTAAGGAGATGTATCACGTACGGGGAATTGTGCGTGAAACCAAAGAGGAAATAAATGCAGTAAGGCGCGAGCTTGAAAGGCTCGAGAGGGTTGGATTTCTTAAAAAAGAGGCAAGGGGTAATAGACTCTATTACTGGGTAAGAGACGACTATCCATTTTACGGAGATTTAATTGCAGTGGTTGCAAAATGTACGGGGTTAGGGCTTTCCATCATTGAAAATAAAAATAAAATAGGAAAGGTAAATTTTGTCATGTTCTCGGGAAGATTTGCCAGACGTAAAGAAAGAAGGAATGAGGATGACGTCGACATTTTGATCGTCGGAGAAATAATACTTCCAGAGCTTGCGGCCTTAATCCGGGCCGAAGAGTCTAAAAGAAATAAAGAAATAAACTATACTGTCATGAGTAGAGAAGAATACGAATTTAGAAAAAAGAGGCGCGACCCATTTCTTCTAAATATTCTTTCCGGTAGCCGAACGATGGTAATTGGCGACGAAGAAGAACTCATCGGTTAACCTCGAAATTTAAATGACGCCAGAAAAAAAACTACTTTTTATTATCTTGCTTTTTGGAGTAGCCCTATTTATCAGCCTCCCTGCAAACTTTACCCTATTTGACCGAAAATTTACCCGTCCGGATTTAGACTTGAGATTCGGAAGCTTTGAAATCAAGAAAAATTTTGATCTCATTTTTGGCCTAGATTTGGCTGGAGGGAGTCATCTAGTTTTTGAAGCTGACGTTTCTGGTATTCCCGATAGTCAAAGAAGGGAGAGCGCAATTGAGGGTGTGAGAGACGTTATCGAGCGGAGGGTTAACTTATTTGGAATTTCAGAGCCTAATGTTCAGACCTCAACTTTTGCCGGTAAGGATAGAATTATTGTAGAGCTTCCGGGGATTAAAGAACCGAAGGAGGCAATTGAGCTAATAGGAAAAACTGCCCAACTCTCCTTTGCCGAAGTCTCCGGGGAGGCTGAGGAGCAAACCCTTATTCCAACTGACCTGACCGGGGCGGATTTAGCTCGGGCTGACGTTACATTTGACCAAACGACTGGTAAGCCCGTTGTAACGCTTGAGTTTACGAGCGAAGGAGGAAACAAGTTTGCCGAGATTACAGGAAAGAATGTCGCAAAACAGCTTCCAATTTTACTCGACGGCCAGGTGATTTCGGCTCCAGTCGTCCAGGAGCAAATTACAGGGGGGAGCGCAATCATAAGTGGGGAATTTACCTTAGATGAAGCAAAGACGCTCGCGATTCAACTAAATGCAGGGGCCCTTCCTGTTCCAATTTCCCTGGTTGAGGAAAGAACCGTCGGGGCAACCTTGGGGGCTGAATCGGTCGAAAGAAGTGTAAAAGCCGGATTGGTGGGAGTGGCGATGGTACTTGTTTTTATGGTGGCGGCTTATGGAAAGCTGGGAATTGTTGCCGACCTGGGGCTTATTATCTTCGGAGTTTTAACCCTAGCCCTTTATAAGCTCATTCCTGTAGTTCTGACTCTCCCTGGGATTGCAGGGTTTCTTCTTTCGGTTGGAATGGCGGTTGACTCAAACATATTAATCTTTGAAAGGTTTAAAGAGGAGAAAGGTAAAAGACCTACAAGTGATGCTCTGGAGGTTTCTTTTGGAAGGGCTTGGGACTCAATACGGGACGCAAATATTGCAACTTTAGTAACAGCCTTCATTTTGGCAAACCCATTTGATTGGTCTTTCTTACACACTTCGGGGCCTGTTAGGGGTTTTGCAATTACACTCGCCTTGGGTATTGGAATAAGCCTATTTACAGGAATTGTCGTATCTAGAAATCTACTCAGGGTGTTTATTAGGGAGGAGAAAAAATGAATTGGATGAAATTTAGGCGAGTCTACTTCCTTATCTCGGGGGCAGTTATTGCCGTTGGGGTATATAGCCTTCTTACTTGGGGTCTAAACCTGGGAGTTGATTTCAAAGGAGGGGCTCTAATTGAGTATAAGATCGAAAAGGAAATCTCTACTGAAGGTGCAACGGCCAAAATTGAAGAGAAAGGAATCGCGGTAACTTCGGTACAAAAACTTGGAGGAGAGACTTATCTTTTTCGCTTAGAAAGCGTCGATAACGAAAAAAGGGAAAGTATAAAAGGTGTTTTGCAGGAAGTGGGGGGGAGCGTTGAGGAGTTAAGATTTGAGAACGTGGGTCCTTCAATTGGCCCGGAACTTATTAAAAAGACAATCTATGCATTGGTAATTGCGGCGATTGCCATACTTATCTGGATTACTATTCAATTTAAGAGTTTTAAATTCGGAGTTTCAGCGGTTCTTGCCATGTTTCATGATAGTTTGGTACTTCTTGGACTTTACAGTTTATTGGGCCACCTATTTGCTGCCGAGGTCGACTTCTTATTTGTAACGGCAATGTTGACAATTCTCTCATTTTCGGTTCACGATACAATCGTAGTTTACGATAGAATCCGAGAGTCGCAAAAGAAGTTAGGCGGAAATCTTTATGACCTCGCCAATAAGGCAGTAACGGAAACTTTTGTCAGGTCCATAAATAATTCCTTCACAATAATATTCATGTTGGTAGCACTCGCTCTTTTGGGAGGATCTACAATAAAGTGGTTTGCAATTGCCCTTCTTATAGG
>CAYNFU010000032.1:0-7893 GCA_964396785.1 uncultured Gammaproteobacteria bacterium
CGCCCGGGGGCGAAATTGACCTAACACAGGTTGAAAGTAGCCCCCTTAACATCTCTTGTATACTTATATAGTGAGAAGTTTATTGATCTTTCTTCTAATAGTATTAGTTGCACTCGCTGGCGGCTACTTCTTTATTAAAAACAAGTTAGGCATTAATCCCCAGGTTGCAGTATCACTTCTTAATCCACCCCAAACTGAAGTCATTAAATTAGGACCTCAAGGTGAGGATTTACCATTTCCTTTGACAGTTCCCGAAGGCTATCATATCGGCGTTTTTGCACGCCTTGAAGGTGCCCTTCCCAGAGCCCTCGCCATTGATCCTGCCGGAGTACTATTTGCCTCGGTTCCAGCGAGGGGAAGGATTTTGGCATTTCCGGATAAGGATAAAGACGGCATTGCAGATAGTGTCAAGACAATTCTTTCTGGACTCAATAGCCCCCACGGAATTACCTTTCTCGAAGACAACCTGTATGTTGCCGAGACCGATAGGGTGGTTAAGTATGAGTACGACCAGGAATCCTATTTAACGGGGAGGCAAGAGACTCTTTTTACACTCCCCGGGGGTGGGAGGCATTTTTCCCGAACAATACGAATAATCGGAGGAAAACTCTACACTTCAGTCGGTTCTTCCTGTGATACATGTCGTGAGGGAGATGAAAAAAGGGCAGCTCTTTTGGTTTCGGATTTGGACGGCAAAAATTTACGGGTTTTTGCCAAAGGCTTAAGAAATACGGTCTTTTTTACCCAAGGAGAGGGTGGAGCAATTTGGGGAACCGATATGGGAAGGGACTTTTTGGGGGATAGTCTCCCTCCTGAGGATATAAATATTATTGAGGATGGGAAAGACTACGGATGGCCCTTTTGCTATGGAGATAAAATTAGGGATTCTAAATTTGAACCAGGCCAAAATCTTGATTACTGTTCGGGAACAACTCCGCCGGTGTTTTCTCTCCCAGCCCACGTTGCCCCTTTGGGTTTGACCTTCATGGAAGGAGATCTATTAGTTTCTCTTCATGGATCTTGGAATTCGAGTACTCCTGTAGGATACAAAGTTGTGAGACTCAATGTTGAAGGACGAAATGTTTCGAATATGGAAGATTTTATTACAGGGTTTATTAATGGCAGTAGCGTATCGGGAAGGCCGGTTGACTTGATTGTTGACGGGGACGGAAGGCTGTTTGTTTCGGACGATAAGGCGGGACTAATTTATGTGGTGACTAAGGCCGAATAATGAATATAATTTATGCGGCTTTCTTGGGTCTTGTTCAGGGCCTCACCGAATTTCTTCCAGTTTCCTCATCGGGACACCTGGTTTTAGCCCAAAGCCTGATTCCGGGATTCACCCAGCCGGGGGTGCTATTTGACGTGGTCTTACACTTCGGGACAACTTTTGCCGTTTTATATTATTTTGCAAGAAGAATTCTCAGCTTAGACAGGAAATATTTAACCCTTTTGGCAGTAGGAACGATTCCGGCGGCCTTGGTTGGATATTTTTTTCAAAATGCACTTGAGGGAATGTTTGGAAATGTTTCCTGGGTGGCAATTGAGCTAATTATTACCGGAATACTTAATCTTGCAATTGACAAGATGCCAGGTGGTGAAAAGGGAATTTCTATTAAGAACTCTTTCCTCGTAGGGGTCGCACAGGCGGTAGCAATTATCCCGGGAATTTCTCGTTCGGGGGCAACCATATTCACGGGAGTTAGTTTGGGAGTCAGTAAAAGGCAAGCGGCCGAATTTTCGTTTCTTTTATCCGTCCCGGCAATTCTGGGTGCAAATTTACTTCAAATTATTACCCACGGATTTGATAATGGCATACCGGCCGCTTCTTATTTAGTAGGACTTATCGTTTCTTTCTTAGTGGGACTGATTTCTATAAAGTTAGTTTTTAAGTTCTTGCAAGAGGGAAAGTTCAAAATCTTCGGAATCTATAGCATCCTCTTGGGAGTATTGGTTTTAATTATCTAAAGTATCCCAAAAGCTTTGGAAGAAAAAGTATCACCCCAACAAAGACCGAGGTGATTGCCGAAATAAGAACTGCCGCGGCCATTACGTCTTTTGCCTTTTTAGCAAGAGGATGTACTTCGGGGTTTATGAGGTTAACCATGTCTTCAAGGGAAGTATTGATAAACTCAACTACCAAGACAAAAGAGATTGTAAATAGGAGTAGCAACCATTCGCTGGACGAAAATCCCAAAAATCCCGCAAGAATTAAAACCAAAATCGCAATCGCAAAGTGGATTTTAAAATTGGGTTCTTCTTGGAAAGCTGTCTTTATTCCCTCTATAGCATACTGGATACTTTTAAGAAACGAAGTTTGCGAACCCATATTTAGATTATAGGCGAGAGTTCAAAGGAAGGCTAGTATTATGGTAGGATTAACTAATGGCAAAAAGGAAACTCTTTTCTCCGTTTCTAATACTCCTTCTTGCGGCAATACTTTTTGCCATAAGTATTTTAATAGGTTCCACACGAAAGACCGCCAGAACCGCAATGGCCTGTACTACTCAAAACTTCTCGGGAAACTTTGAGCCAATTGAAAATCTTGCGATTTTTGAGGGAAGAAGATTTGGTGTACCCAAGGAGATTGCCTTAACCGAAACAAAACCCATTTTGGGGGTAACTGCAAACTCCGAGCGCTACATCGAAGTTGACCTTTCCGAACAAAAACTAAGGGCCTGGGACGGCACAACTCTCTTCCTTGAGAGTCCGGTCTCATCGGGTCTCCCCTGGTGGCCTACGCCCCAGGGAGAGTTTAGGATTTGGGTGAAATTAAGGTACACCAGAATGGAAGGTGGGGAGGGACGAAATTACTATAACCTTCCCAATGTTCCTTTTACAATGTATTTTTCCAATGACCAGGTTCCAAGCTGGAGGGGTTATGGACTTCACGGAGCCTATTGGCACAATGATTTTGGACGCACTCGTTCACATGGATGTGTAAACTTGCCCATACCTGTTGCCGAGCAACTCTACTTCTGGGTGACCCCGACGCTTCCTGATGGGAAAAATTCGGTATATTCCTCTGAGGACAATCTCGGGACGCGTATAATCATTCATGAGTGAGAGCATAGTTACATTCCTGGCGAGCTTTCTTATTTGGGTAATGTTTTTTGGGGTTTTAGTTCTTTGGCTCATCGACGGTCGTATCAAAAAAGAGGTGGCACTCCACGCAATATTGGCGAGCGTTTTGGCTTGGATTCTAGCTGAGATGATTAAAAATCTACTTCCGTCAATTCGCCCTTTCAATGTAAATGGTCTAACTCCCCTTACTCTCACAGTCCCCATTGGCGGGGCTTTCCCGTCTGGCCATGCGGCTTCGGCCTTTGCAGCTTCCACTTCTATATTTCTTCACAAAAAAGGGCTCGGCATAATTTTCCTATTGGCTGCGCTAGGGGTTGGGGTTGGGCGAGTCCTTTCAAACGTGCATTTTCCCTTAGATATAGTCGGCGGGGGAGTTTTAGGCATATTATCTGCAATTTTAATCAAAAGGACCCACCTTTTTGGGCTTTTGAAAAAGAAGAAATAAGGTCTTGACATTTAGCAGTTGGCTTGTTAGACTGCTAACAACTTTAGAGAAATGAAGGAAGAAAGTAAAAACGTAATAAGGCGCGTACCGATTGTCGCAATCCGCGGCTCGGTCGTATTTCCCCACACCGACGCCATACTCTCCTTCGGGAGACCCAAGTCAGTTACGGCCGTAAATACAGCCTTTCAGGAAGACAGGGTAATTGCGATATTTACCCAAAAAGACCCAAGAACCGCGGACCCCTCGGAGAACGATCTATACCAAATTGGTACAATTGCCACCATAACCCAGATGATGACTACGGAGGGTGAAATTCATTCATTAGTCCGCGGTCAGGCAAGAATAAAACTAGTCGAAATAATGGCGAGAGAACCGTTTCTTTTAGGGAAAGTCGAGGAGGTTCCAGAATCCTCCGAATCCACGCCCGAAGTAATAGCTACGGCCAAAAAGATTTCAGAGAATTTTAGACGAGCGGTTAATTTTGGAAAGCAGGCAGAAATTACTGCTGTGATGAAGATCATTTCGGGTACCGTTGACCCCGTTGAAATCGTCAATCAGGTAGCTTCACTTCTTGAAATGAAAGTTACCGACAAGCAGAAGCTTCTTGAAATGAATTCGGTGGCCCAAAGAGCCGAGAAAACCCTGGAACACCTTCTTCATGAGGTTAATGTTTTTGATTTGGAAAAGACCATTTCTACAAAAACCCAAAAAAGGTTTGAGGATCAGATGAGAAAAGCCATGCTCAGGGAGAAAAAAAGAACCATTGAAGAAGAATTGGGGGAAGAGGAAGGGGAGCTCGACGCGGATGAGATGAGCGAATATAAGACCAAAATAAAGGACGCCAAAATGCCCGAGGATGTAAGAAAGCGGGCAGAAAAAGAACTCAAGCGCCTGATGCTCATGTCTCCCCACAACCCCGAAGGGGCTTACATTCGAAATTATCTCGATTGGCTGGTCGAAATGCCATGGGGCAACATGTCACCCAATAACGTATCCATAACAAAAGCGGCCAAGACTCTTGAGGAAGACCATTACGGAATTAAGAAAGCTAAGGAAAGAATTTTGGAGTTTTTGGCTGTAATGAAGATCAAAAAAGAAGCAACCAAGAAGAAAGATACGCCGGATAGTGGAGAGTCCCAACCCACGATACTTTCCTTCATTGGGCCGCCCGGTGTCGGAAAAACTTCAATTGGCAAATCAATCGCCAAGGCGCTCGGTAGGAAGTTTGTCAGGGTTTCTCTAGGGGGAATTCGGGACGAGGCAGAAATTAGGGGCCATAGACGAACTTATGTCGGAGCCCTTCCCGGAAGAATCATTCAGGGAATAAAAAATGCGGGTACCCGAAATCCGGTATTTATGCTCGATGAGATTGATAAAGTAGGAATTGACTTTAGGGGAGACCCATCAAGCGCCCTCCTTGAAGCACTGGATCCGGAACAAAACAAGGAATTCTCCGACCACTACCTGGAGGTTCCTTTTGACCTTTCGGAAGTCATGTTTATTTGTACTGGAAATATTCTTGAAACAATACCTCCAGCGCTACGAGATAGGATGGAAATACTTAGATTTCCGGGCTACACGGAGGATGAAAAACTTGCAATTGCCAAAGGTTTCCTTTGGCCAAAGCAGTTGAGGCTCCACGGACTCGAGAGTAAAAAATTATCGCTCACCGATGAGGCAATAAGAGAAATCATAAATCGCTATACCAGGGAAGCCGGAGTTAGAGAGGTTGAAAGGAACCTGGCAACTATTTTGAGAAAAGTAGCAAGACTTGCTGCCGAGGGAAAAAGATATCAAAAGAAGCTTGGAATTGACGATATCCACAAATTCTTGGGACCCCAGAAATTCTCCTCACTGATTGCCGAAAAAACCGACGAGGTTGGAATGTCAACGGGACTTGCCGTAACGGAGGCTGGTGGAGAAATTCTATTTATTGAAATTGCCCTAATGCCGGGAAAAGGAAAATTAACGCTCACCGGACAACTTGGGGAGGTTATGCAGGAATCTGCCAAGGCGGCTTTCACTTGGGCCAAGTCCCACTATCAGGATTTGGGATTGAAGCGTGATTTTGCGGCAAATTTGGACGTCCACGTCCACGTACCCCAGGGGGCGGTTCCCAAGGATGGCCCATCCGCTGGAATTGCCATGACGACAGCCTTAGTTTCTGCATTAACAGGTTTACCAGTAAGAAGAAATGTAGGAATGACGGGAGAAGTTACCTTAAGAGGAAGAGTTCTTGAGATTGGTGGGGTAAAGGAAAAAGTTATTGCTGGACACAGGGCGGGACTCAAAACTATTATATTGCCCAAGGATAACCAGAAAGATCTAGAAGACATTCCGGACGCAGTCAAAAAAGACATAAAGTTTGTCTTTGCAACCAGGCTCCATGAAGTATTGGAAGTTGCAATGAAGAATTGGCCTCCAAAATCCGCCACAAAACCTCAAAAAGTTGTTCCCTTCCCGACCCTCTTAGCCGCTAATTAGTTTTTCAGCCTCAAATCTGATAAAATAGGACCTTGCGGCCCCATCGTCTAGTGGTCCAGGACACTAGGTTCTCATCCTAGAAACCAGGGTTCGAGTCCCTGTGGGGTCACCGGTTACCTCAAGTGATATAATCCTCAAATGACTCTTGAAGGTTCTCCCAAACCACCTGACGGATTTGTAGTTAATACAGGTGAGGGGAAAACAATTGAAGAGGTAAAGAATGTGTTTTTCGATGAAATATTGGACTTTATGGGATATAACCAAAAAGCTAGAGTCGCCTTCGCAGAAATACTGCCTATGGAACTTCACAGGCCTGACATTTCTGGGCAAGTAAGACTCCCCAGTGGTCGAATAACTCTTCTAATTCTTAGAGACCATATTACCGCTTCGGTGTTGGAGAGAAGCAATGATTTCGGCGATATAGAAGTCGTATTCGCCAATTACTTGGATCCAGAAGTAATTCAAAAGCTAAGACAAGGCTTGTAAAACATAACAGGTTCTGACGTTGTCTACTAGCTAAATACTCCCCCTAATTCTTTCAGGTTTACAGCGAATGTTATTACTGAAAAGTTCGGAACAATGTGACTGTGGGTCACAGTTTTTAGCCTCGGGTGATATACTTCAATTATGGGAGAAATGGTAAAAATAGTTGTTTTTGTCCCACTAACTCACACCGATATAGTTAGGGAGGCCATTGGTAAGGTTGGGGGCGGAGTAATTGGAAATTACACATATTGCAGCTTTTCAGTAAAAGGTGTGGGTAGGTTTAAACCCCAAAAAGGAGCAAGGCCTGCAATTGGAGAAATCGACAAACTTGAACAAGTTGAGGAGGAGAGAGTTGAATTTGTTTGTCCGAAAGATATAGCCAAAGAAGTGATTTTTGCTATTAAGAAAGTCCATCCTTATGAAGAAGTAGCCTTAGATATTTATCCGTTAATCGGCGAAAGCGAATTACAATAGGTTCTGACGTTGTCTTTTAGGTGGAGCCACGATTTTTAGCCTCAAGTGATATACTTCAGATATGAAAAGACTTTTCTTAACATCGAGCGTTCATGCAGTTGCTCACGACATTGCCAAGCGAGTTAATTTGTCAAAAGGGAATAAATTAGTTTTCATTGACACCGCCGCAGAATTCGAAGAGGGAGACAAGACTTGGCTTAAAAATGACAGACAGGCCTTGGTTGATTCAGGATTTAATGTAAGCGACTACACGATTACTGGCAAAACACAAGAACAAATAGAGAAAGACCTTGCCCCTTTCGATTCCATTTATCTTTCGGGCGGCCATACGGCTTACCTTTTACAACAATCACAAAAATCGGGGTTTGTCTCTTTAATTAAAGAGTTAATTTTAAAGCAAGAAAAAACGTATATCGGAACCAGTGCTGGCTCGATAATTGCAGGACCAAAAATACCACTTTATTTACTTGAAGACGACGAAGCAATAAAGCTAAAGGACACTAAAGGATATAATTTTGTTAACTTTACAATTCTCCCACATTGGGGCTCTCCCGATTTTAGAGATAAATACTTAAGTAAAAGGATAGAAGCAGTATATAGGAAGGATCAGGTCCCTTTAATACTTCTTACAGATAATCAATATGTGCAAGTTGTTAATGACTGTTACGAGATAATAGACGTAACAAAATAGGTTCTGACGTTGTCCATTAGGTGGAGCTGGTTTAATACCCCAGAGGGATATGGTTGGAGACAAGGTTTGAGTTTGGATTAAGGAACTGATATATTTGCTGAAATTCCTGCCAGATTCGGTTCCAATTCGCAAACCGTTGGGTCACAGGTTAGCTTCATTCTAATATGTTCAAACCCCCTATAATATTTGTCTTCTTGGCTCCAATATGTTAATATCCCCACGCTCGCAT
>CAYNFU010000033.1:0-7524 GCA_964396785.1 uncultured Gammaproteobacteria bacterium
GTTTTCAATACAATAAATTGTATATACTAAACACTACAATGTCAAGTGGTCATTCTTTTGGATTTTGTACCCTTGATATATTCTTTGAGAAAACCCCAAAAAACTTTTTGGACGTTACCTTGGTTGAGATCTTTTATATCGATGAATTTTAGTTCGGCGGTATCAGAACCGTTACCGTCTTTTAGCATCTTCCCTCCAGTCCGAAGAACCTCGTAATATATAAAAATTCCGTGGACATCCTCTCCTCCCGAGGTAAAATAATCTTCATCAACATCAAGAAGCTTCCCCCTTTTTACTTTTAAGCCGGTCTCTTCTTCATACTCCCGGTAAAGGCCTTGGGTAATACTTTCTCCCATTCCGATTCCGCCTCCAGGAACACCGAATTTACTAAGCAGAGGATGTCTTTGAAGTAGAATTTTATTCCCAACTTTTAAAATGCCGTAAGCACTGACACGAAACCTAAATTTGTAAAGCGGGCGTTTTTGTCTTTTGTCGAAAAAATCATGGGAGGTAACAAATATATTGCGCGGAATTTTCGGGAGTAATTTTTCAGCCACAGAGCGATTATATCATTTAGGTCTATGGCACGACTTCTCTCCAGATTATTCCGTGGTGGGTGAGTTCTGTGGGGCAGGTGAAGATAAGGGTCGGATCGTATTCAAAATTCTTGAACTTATCTGATAAAATACCAGTTATGGAAAATTTAGAAAAACGAGGAAAACAGAAACGAAATTTAATGACCGCCCACACAAAAACCATACTTGAGGAAAACTTGAGACAAACAACATTGAGACTTAATGAATCTCAACTCGCAATAGGTGAAGCGGCTGGAAGAGAAAGCGATTGGCATGATAATGCCGCTTTCGACTATGCAAATATGGAATGTGATCTTAATTCGGCCAAGCTGGCAAATCTGGAAAGAAAACTTCAAAATCCGGAAATAATATTACCAAGACAAGAAGTGAATGAGGTTAGTGTTGGAAATACCGTAGTGGTTAGATTTCAAGATAAATCCGATGAAGAAACGTTTACTATTCTCGGACCCGACGATGGTGGGAAAAAACCTGGATGGTTATCATATTTATCACCACTAGCAATAAGCCTCATTGGTAAAAAAGAGGGAGAAACAGCTGAATTTTCAGTTGGAGAACGGGAAAAATATAAAGTATCAATTGTTAAAATACTGTCCGGGAATTTTTAACTATAAACAATAATAGTTACCTAATTTGAGAATATCCCTATAGGATCTTAATTTTTATTGTTTTACGTAGCTAAAAGGCTTATAATCCAAAAATGGTCGATAGAGATCAGGACATAGATCGTTCTAAGGGCCTTACTCTAGTAGATAGATATCAAGGTCTTCCTACCTTGGCCAAATGGAAGGTGGCCCTACTGGAATATGGGGTTGATCTTCAGGACCCGAATACATTTACAGACTATGAAGGTATATCGCAATATAAGACAAAAAGGGCAGTAAAATCTCCAGTTGTTGAAAAGTTTCAGTTCAAAGATTCTTCGGATAACAACTCATTAATACCGTCAGAGGTAATTATTACCGAGGAAGGGACAGAAAAAACCTCGTTGGTTAAATTGGGATATCGTAAGGGCTCTCCTATTCTAATAGACAGACGGGGGGATGAAATATTTATGGTCGACAAAAAAACAGGCAATAGAATTCCGGTCGATATAAATCTGGTCAAAAATAGGGCTTACACTTCGGCTACATTGCCTGAAAGCATAAATCCAGACCAACCAAAACTCGAGGATTTAGTTCAAGTTGTTGGTCAAGACAGAATCGGGGTTCTAGCTTTCTCAGGATGCTGGTACTGGACAAGCAATAATCCTTGTAAGTTCTGTGACTCAAACCCTAAAAGAGAAGACGAGTTGTCAGCTATGCCATCGCTTAACACTTTTGCTGATTCCAAATTTAATGAAGAAGACTGGTGGGAACAATATAAAGAAGATTATTTGAAGGGTGTTAAGTATGCGTTTAAATACGTTCTAGATAATGAAGAGGTTGGTCCCCATAGACATTTTCAACTTATGGCTGGAAATCTTATTCGTACCGAAAGAGTTTGGGATATTTGTGGCCAGATTGCTGAGACGCTAAATCAGGTCGAACCCTTGTCAGATTTTGACAGTTATTTAAACATCAGCCCTCCGATCAGGAATGTTGAAGAAAGTCTGAGAAGAGCAAAAGAGCAATTAGGATTTAGGCAAGTTGCATTTAATATGGAAGTTATTGGTAAAGCCCGTTTTAAAGAAGTTTGCCCAGGCAAATATTCAACAATAGGCTACGACAATAGTATAAATGCCCTTAAGGCCGCTGTTCCTATCTTTGGTCGTGGCAATGTCCGAAGCAACTTTGTATTAGGAGCTCAACCAGTTGAGGAGTTGCTTGACGGAGTTCGGGAACTTGCGGAACAAGGTATCGCATCAGATTATAGTGTTTTTGTTCCAAAGCCGGGAACTCCTTGGGCGGGAAGACCATCACCAGATATTAAGACGATTATCGATTTTACAAATGAGCTTGTAGTTATTTATAAACGGCAAGGGTTCAAGGGAATTTACTGTGGCCTAAGCAGTCGCTCCAATATCTTTCACGAAGTATTGGCCGGATAAATATGGCAGAACGTATTATTGCCGGTGAGTTTAGAGAAGCCTCTTTCATTGAAGCCCATACAAAATTTGATGAATGGCATAAGCGGCAAGAGGTGTCTTTTGAAACCCGCGAACTTGAAAATGTATTAGATGCCAAAAGTAGAGGGTGGACTTATAAAAGGACGACAGAGGGATTTATTGTTCGGGCTCCCGAGCAGTGGCTTGTTGATCTTACTGATCCGTATAAAGTTTCCGCATGTGGTGATGTGGTAAGTAATCTTGCGTATTACAAATTTTTAAAGGTATTGGTAAATGAGCAACGTTTTGATGATTTTATGCGATTGGTAGCTAAAAAAAACGGGATGCAAGGATTGGTTATACAAAATTTGCAAGGTCCGTCCCTCGAAACAGAAATCAGAGTAGCTGGTTCAGATAAACGAATCTCGGACGTATCAAAACTAGCATTTTGGGAAGCAAGACAAAGTTCCATTTGGCCAAGTGTACATGAACAAGCCCAAAGACAACTTGGTGGTGTACGACCAATCAATTTTGAAAGAGAGTCGCTTTTTGAAAACAATCAAGAGCTCGCACAGTTTTATGCGTATGTTAAAGAAAGACTTTCTATGGTTGATTACGTGCGGGGAGATGTTTTTAACCCTGAACATATTTCTGGATTATTTAAAGATGTCCCTCCATTTGATGTATATGTTTTCATTCCATGGGGCTCTTTACGATATCTTCCAAGTTTTCTAACCGACGAAAACGTTTCAAAAGTCATGTTTTGGGAAATTCATTATGATGGTTGCCAAGAATATACAAATAGATTTTTAGCAAAAGATATTGAAGGAAAGCAGGTTCTTATTATTGACAACTCATATTCCGGGGGAACATTGACTAAAATGAGAGATATAATCACCAAGGAAGGCGGGATTCCATCACGTCTTGCACTGTTTCCTAAAAGTAGGCTTTCTGTACGAAATTCTGAACTAGCATTGGTATTAGATACAATTATTCAATCTAAAACAATAAATACTGAAAACCCTAGCTGGGCAACTGATCTGTATAGAAGTGTTCTTGCTCCAAGGCAATCTTCTTTTACTAGTAATGATAGAATGAATTCAAGCGATGTATAGTATTTATTAACTTTAATGAATAACAACTATATTGAAAAGGAAATTAAAGTCAAGATAAAAAACCCAAGACTGCTTCTTTCACTCTTGGCTGAAAAGAAAGCTAAAAAGACAGGACAAGGGTTCCAAAGGACAACTCGAATGGATACCCCCAACCTTAATTTGGAAAAACAAGGAACTTTTTTACGAATACGTACTGGTGGAAAAAACATTGTAACCCTCAAGAAAAAAATAAAAGGGAATGGAGAAGTATTTGAACGTCAAGAGCTTGAAACCGAAGTAAAAGATCCAGAATTACTGGCAGACATTTTTGCTAATCTTGGTTTTACGAAACGATTTATTATGGAAAAATACCGTATCGATTATGTTTATAAAAATACAAAAATTTCACTTGATGAACTACCTTTTGGAGTATTTATCGAAATCGAGGGTGAAGCGGAAGATATAGTTAATATTTCTCATGAACTCAACCTGGATTTGTCAAGAAAAATTATTGTCACCTACTGGGATTTATTTGAAGAGTATAAGAAAAAAACAGGGGAAAAGGGTGAAAATATTGTGTTTCCATCAAATTATCATTCAATTCTCTCTATCGCCGCAGATGCCTGATTAGCATTTTATTATATGGCAGAAAGAAAAGTATTTGTACCACCAGAATACGTCTCATCTAAACAAAAAGTTATTTTCCTTGCTGGACCAATACAGGGCGCACCCAATTGGCAATCCGAAGCTATAAAAGTATTAACTACTTTGAATCCAGATATTACTCTAGTTTCTCCAAGAAGAGAAACGTTTGAAGGTATTAGTTATGACGAGCAAGTTGATTGGGAAACTGATCATTTGAGAAAAGCTGGAAAAAATGGAGTAATTATGTTTTGGCTGGCCAAAGAAGTTAATCAAATTCCGGGAAGATCATATGCACAAACTTCGCGGGCGGAATTATTTGAGTGGAAAGTGAAACACGAAAGAGACGGAGCGAAACTGGTTATTGGCATAGAAAAAGGATTCTCTGGCTCTAAATATATTAAAAAGAGATTTAGTCAAGATAGTCCTGATATACCAATTTTAAGTTCATTAGAAGAAACTTGTAAAACAGCGCTGGAAATGATTGAGAGCTAGATAGCCCGTTCAACCATTCTTCTTTTAATGTCTTCGTATATTGTACTAGTTACTTCCTCCGGCTGTAACTCTGCGTTAACTACTACCAGTCTTGTATCGCATTCTGCATTAAGAATACTTGCGGCCTGCATGAAATATTTCCGCTCATTTATCATTGTCTTAAATGATATAAAAGAATAACCTTCGGCGCTCTTGGGTACTATTGCATGATTTCCATCAAGTAAGTGAAGAGTTTTAGCTCGAATGGTATCTGCGGAATCAGAAGGAGCACCAATCTGGTTACATACCCTCTCGATCACCTCTTCTGGTCTAGATAAATTTGTGCAGATACGAGCTATCATTCGAGCATAAGCCGTTTCTGGGCTGATATCAAAAAGATATTGCGTATCTATATGGAGTTGCTTAGCATAATCAATTCCTTTGCGTAAAATGTCGCCCAAAAAAGGGTTACTATCATCTGTTGAAATTGAATAAACCCATGGCATGAGGGGAGTCCTGTCAAGTAATATCAATTGTAAATTGTCTCTTTCTGGAATTTCCGTCATTATTTTCCTCATCTGGTATCTCATACCTAGCATAAAAATACGGTCTTTTCGAGCGTCCTGCATTTGTTTTTCTGAAGCTTCGCCGGTTGAGATTAGATGAGTTCTATATTCTTTTATCTTTCTTAGCCAATCAGTTCTTTCTCCTGTTCCCATACCGGATATTTTGTAGCCGGCCGTTATAAAACCGGCTTGAGCAATTTCCGGTTCTAAAGCTCTTATAATATGACTTTTACCACTTCCGCCCATACCTTCAAAGGCGAAAAAGGGGATCCTACTAGGAACTGTTTCTAACTCAGCGTCTTGTCGTTCTTTGTCACCCATAACTCCAACCTGTGTAGTTTAAACTACACTATAGGGATATTCAAATTAAACGGTTGACACTCTTTTTGGAAATTGTGTCAATTGTTAATTTGCCAGTTGTTGAGAGTGGGTAGTTCCCGTCAGGGGGCTACTTCTTTCCGCCTCATTCTTCTTAATCATCTTTTCTTTTGTGCATCTTTGGCCAATTCTTCTTATTCAGCCAGCACTTTTCGCAATACTCTTTGGCGCCTACAAGGTGCGGGCCTGCAAAATATTTTTGACCCCCGATTTTCTGGCGGCATACATCACAGAAATATTTAATGGACATTGGTAAGAGAGATAATATCAGGAGCGCACGCTTAGAAGTCAACTAGAAAACTCTGTATCAGAAGGTATTGATTAAAATTAGGATATTTTCGTCCAACCTTTCCGATTTTTCTCTCCCCCGCCGTTCTCTTGGCTTCCACAATATAGAAGAAAATAGTGTATAATTAGCCAATGATCAACTGGTCGGTTGATGAGGAAAAATTCAAAAAAGAAAACCCGCGAGAGTACCGCCGCTGGAGGCTAACCCAGCTGATTAACTACGGCCTTGAGGAAGGCGAAAAATTGGACAGAAAAGAGTTGATTAAAGCCTGGCCAAAAATCAAAGACCGGCTTGATCCGTATAAAAAAAGATATTTAGAGTACTTGATATGGGGAAAACAATACTCACTCCCAGACAACTTGACTTTCTGGAATGTGTCCAGCTAGAGCCCTCGTTCATTAAAAGGTTCTATCTTACCGGCGGGACGGCTCTGGCGGAGTTTTATCTCAAACACCGGCTGTCGGAAGATCTTGACCTTTTTACCCAAAACCAAGAAGTACCCCAGCGCGCCGTTCATGTATTTTTGAAAAAAATTTCTACAAAACTTGCCATCATCCACATCACCGAAAGCCAATTTTTAGGGCTTTACAGCTATAAACTCAAATACGCTAGCGGGGAGAGCCTTAAAGTGGATTTTAATTATTACCCGTTTTCCAGGATTGGAAAAGGCACCAAATTCAAAAACCTGGAGGTTGACAGCCTTTACGACATTGCCGCCAACAAACTGCATACCCTGTTCGTAAAACCCCGAACACGCGATTATGTTGACCTATTTTTCATCATGGAAAAACATAATTACCCGCTAGAAAAGCTGATAATCGACGCCAAAGCCAAATTCGACTGGGATATCGATAGACTTAATCTGGCCAGCCAATTCTCAAGAGTAAAAGAAATCAAAGAAAGCGAAATGCCCAAAATGCTCGTGCCTTTCGACAAAAACGAAATGGAGCGATTCTTCCTTAAAGAGGCTAAAAATTTGGGCAAACAAATATTTGAATAATCTTTACGGTGCCACTTCCTTCCACCTTATCCTCCTCTGGGTGAAGACGCCGGGAAAGGTGGCGATGATGTCCGGGGCGTATTCAAAAAACTCGGCGTGGTTTTAGAAGGCGCTTGTAAGGATTCTTTTAGGAAGGCCCGTTTTGTTGACTTTAGGAAATCATTAGATAAAATCAGCTTGTATGAGTTTTCAAGAAAGAGAAATTCTCGTAACTGGCGGGACTGGCTTTATTGGGAGCAACTTATGTAAAAAATTAGTTGATACAGGCGACTTTCGTGTAACTTCATTCTCTAACGAAGATCCCAACCCCCCGTTAGAAGGAATAACTTATCTCCGTGGCGACATAACAAGTTTTAATGAAGTCAAGGATGCGGTTGGAGATAATTCAGTGATTATCAACTTAGCTGCCTTACTTGGCGTCTTTCGGTCTATAGAGGATATTGATTTGTACGTAGACGTCAA
>CAYNFU010000034.1:0-7441 GCA_964396785.1 uncultured Gammaproteobacteria bacterium
GTAAAAATTCCTTTTGGTATAGCCCAGATTGGTAAAGCCTTTAGAAACGAGATTACTCCCGGGAACTTCACATTTCGCTCTCGCGAGTTTGAGCAGATGGAGCTTGAGTATTTTATCAGGCCTGATGAGAAAGAAGGAGAAAAAACCTTTGAGTTTTGGAAGGAAGAGCGAATGAATTGGTACTTAACCTATGGAATGACCAAAGATAAGTTGAGGTTTAGGGAGCATACTCCGGAGAAAAGGGCCCACTATGCGCGTCTTGCAACCGATATCGAATATGAGGCTCCATTTGGTTGGAGTGAGTTTGAGGGGATTCACCACAGGGGAGACTTTGATTTGAAAAACCATGGACTTTCCTATAAAGACGAAGGGGATGAGTTTACTCCTTGGGTTATTGAAACTTCGGGTGGAGTTGATAGAGCAACTCTATTTTTCTTGATCGATGCCTATCGTGAGGAGGGGGAAAGAGTTTATCTCAAACTTCACCCCGAGCTTGCTCCTTTTAAGGCAGCTGTTTTTCCACTTTTAGCCAATAAAGAGGAATTAGTTAAAAAGGCCAAAGAAATTTATGAGTCCCTAAAAGCGAGTTACTATGTAGCTTGGGACGATAGGGGAAACATCGGCAAGCGTTACGCCAGTCAGGACGAAATTGGAACTCCGTGGTGTGTAACCGTTGATTTCCAGTCCCTCGATGATGGCACCGTTACAATTCGTGATAGAGATACTACCAAACAGGAAAGAATCGCCGTTGACAAAATCGCAGGTTACATTGAAGATAAATTAGGATGAAAAAGTTCCTACCGATTATTATTTTACTTCTGGGAGCACTCGTTTTGGTTGGAGCATTTTTCTTCTTAAGAAGTAGAAATTCCGATTCAGGCGACGGGGAGGAGAGTGTTCCCGTGGTGGCTTTTGCCGATAGACCGGTAACTACTCTCACTCCTTCTGAAGACGGCCATTGGTTGAAGCTTAAAGTGGAAAAGATAAAAATTAAGGCTAAAACCTTAGACTATGAACTTCTTTATGAGCTTCCAAGTGGGAATACCCAAGGTGTTCCTGGTACGGTTGACCTTGGAAGCACTAAATCCCTAGAAAGAGATCTTCTTTTGGGTTCGGAATCTTCAGGTAAATTTAGATATGACGAGGGTGTGAAAGCAGGAACCCTGACACTCCGCTTCCGAAACGAGAAAGGGAAGCTTACTGCCAAATTCACAACTCCCTTTAGTCTTCTATCCGAAACAAAGGAACTTGCATCTTCTGATGAGAAATTTAAGCTCACACTCAATAAAAGTTCAGACGCTTTCTTTGTGGTTATGGAAACTTTTGGAGCCCCTGAAGGATACCCAAGTGGAATTACGGCTGGACCCTATGGAGTGTTTAGTGCTTCGGAGGATGTTTCAGGTGTCGTTAGCCTTGGTTCAGGGAGTCTGCAGGGTTACTTTAGCGGTGACTGGGCTAAGTTAGAGAGTGGCAAATCCCAGAATTTGGGGATTTTCGTCTTAACCTCAGAGTAAATACTTCAAATTTTCCCAACGTTACCTAACTTTCTTATTTGAGCCCACTCCCCCCTTGACACGTTCGTGAAAACATATCAAAATGGTGTATAGTGGTATTTAGTGGTGAGTCCTGCCCAAATATAGATTATGCTTATAGGTTCATATTTGGGGTTACTTGGAGAGAAAAGAAGGACGGCTGTACCAAAAAGGTTTTTGGATGAGTTAGGAGAGAAATTGGTCGTTGCCAAGTGGTACGATGGCTGTCTGGTTTTGGTAAGTGAGGGTTTTTGGGAAGCTTTATTAAACAGATTAACCGGGGGTTCTCGGGTAGCAAGTCTTGGAGTAAGGGACATTGAAAGATTTATATTAGGATCGGCTTTCGAGGTGACACCAGACAACCAAGGAAGAATTATAATACCCGAAATTCTGGCAGGTTTTGCGGGACTTGAGAACGAACTAGTTTTTTTGGGACTCGGGGATAGGGTCGAAATTTGGGGGAGAAAGATTTGGGAAGAGAGAGCGGGAAAAATTGCTGAGACTACCCGAGATTACATAGAAAATTTAGCTAAGGATGGAAAATGAAAATTATCACGAACCAGTTTTGGTTCACGAGGTTTTGACAAGTTTTGCTCCTTTAAAGAACGCTCGGATAATAGATGCAACATTAGGAACGGGGGGTCACACTTTGGCGCTTATTAAAGAAGGTGCCGAGGTATTAGGGATTGAGGGAGATAGAGAGATATTAGAAGTTGCCAAAAGACGCCTTGAAGAAGCTTGCCCTACTCCCAAACAAGACGGTTGGGGGTCCTTTAGGGTTGTCCACGCCAACTTCAAAGATATAGGGAGAGTTGCGTCAAATGAAGCTTTTATGGAAGTAGACGCAGTTTTATTTGACTTGGGAGTTTCAAATATTCAGCTGACCTCAGCATCTCGTGGATTTTCTTTTGCAAATCCCGAAGCTCCACTTGATATGCGTATTGACCCTAAAACCCAAGGGGTAACGGGAGCGGATTTACTTAACGGACTTAGAGAAGATCAACTTATTGCCCTTTTTGGATTGACTTTAGATCACGGGTCATCTCGATGGCTAACAAAAAGGACTTTGGTTGCAAGAGGCGAGTCACCAATAAATTTTGTTGGGGATTTTTTAGAAATCTGTGAGGGGTTAAGGGTGAAAGGAAGGCTGAATGAAGCAACTCTACCATTTTTGGCCTTAAGAATTGCTGTTAATTCCGAGCTCGAGAATTTAAAGGATGCTCTCCCTAAAGCTTTTTCTCTTTTAAAAAAAGGTGGAAAGCTTTCGGTAATAACTTTTCATTCTGGGGAGAAAAAGGAAGTTCTCGATTTTTTCCAAGAGAAAAAAAGGGCGAAGGAGGCAGAAATTTTAACAGACGGAGGAATAAAGCCGGAAGTTGAGGAGGTTCACAAGAACCCCAGGGCAAGAAGCGCCGAGCTTTGGACTCTAAAAAAATATGAAACAGATAAATAAAGTAAAGGGAAAAAGACGCCTAGCACCATTTTGGATGGTTACGGCCTTATTTCTTATTGCAACAGTGTTTTTTACGATAGAGAAGGCAACTGAAGGTGCTGAACTTGCACGCCTGACCACCATGGAAAAGACCCTTCAGGAGGAGCAAAGACGCTTGACCTCGGAGCTTATGCAGTATTCATCACTCACCAATTTGGAAGAGAGGGCTTTGGATTTGGGATTTGCTAAGCCAGTAAAGGTTATTTATGTACTTGATACTCAAGAAGTAGCCAAAGTTCCTCTGCCTTAAAATGTCACTTTCCTCCCGTGTTAAAATCCTCACGGCTTTATTTCTTCTTACGTTTGCCGCTTTAGTAGTAAGGCTGTTCTTTTGGCAAATAATTAAGGGAAAAGTACTCTCGGCTCAAGCCAGGGGACAATATGAGGTAGGGGTAACCCTCTCTGCCCCCAGAGGCAATATTTTAGCGTCGGACGGAACTTGGCTTGCGGCAAGAGAGAGTGGATGGTTGGTGTTTGCAAGTATGCCCAATTTGAAGGAAAGTCATACTTCTGTTGCCGAAAAACTTTCACATCTTTTAGTCGAAGAAGAGGAGGTATCCGGCGAGGTGGATAGAATAAAGGGGCTCTTGCCCAAGGAAGGTGCTGTCTGGATACCTCTAAAGCATAAAGTAAAAGAGGAGGCCAAAAAAAACATCGAGGCACTGGGAATTGACGGAATCGGCTTTGAATTGGAAGAGATGAGAAGCTACCCCGAAGCCTCAGCCGCCGCTCAACTTTTAGGATTTGTGGGTAAAAATTTAGAAGGGGCCGACACTGGCTACTTTGGTCTAGAGGGTTATTATGACCTTGCCCTTTCGGGGAAGCCGGGGTATCAAGCGGGAGAGGAAGACGCGAGGGGGGTGCCAATACTTTTGGTTGACAATAAGGAAGTATCGGCAATCGGAGGGGTGGATCTTGTTACACATATCGACAAAGGTCTCCAGATCCTTAGCGAGAAGAAGCTTAAAGAGGGTATAGAAAAATATGGGGCCAAGGCGGGGAGCGTAATTATTTCAAACCCAAAAACGGGAGCGATATTGGTCTCAGTCTCATATCCCTCATATGAACCTGGAAAATATTACGATTATGGAAATGAATTTTTCAAAGACCCCGTTATCGCAAATTCCTTTGAGCCGGGGTCGGTCTTTAAAGTTTTAGTTATGGCGGCGGCGCTTGATGCAGGCGCAGTTGAGCCTGATACTGTTTGCGATATATGTAGCGGTCCACTTAAGGTAGATAAATATACTATTGAAACCTGGAACAAGGAATATAGGGCGGACTCGACCATGGTCGATGTAATAGTTCATTCTGACAACGTTGGCATGAGCTTCGTGGGCCAAAAACTGGGAGCCGACGCCCTCTATGATTATTTAGACGCATTTGGAATAGGAAAAGTTACCGGTATTGATTTGCAAGGAGAAGGTGCCCCAAAATTGAGAGATCGCGGTACCTGGAACGTAGTTGATTTGGCAGTTGCCTCTTTTGGTCAGGGAATTGCGGTGACTCCAATTCAAATGGTTAAGGCGGTAGGAGCAATTGCAAACGGAGGAGTTATGTATACTCCCCAAGTAGTTGATAAGCTAGAGGGGGTAGGTTGGGAGGAAGATGTAAAGCCTGAGGAAGGGACTAGGGTAATCTCAAAGAAGGCGGCAGATGAGATTACCTCTATGATGGTTTTAGCTGCGAGTAGTGGTGAGGCTAAGTGGACCCACTTGAGAGGATTTAAGGTTGCAGGAAAAACAGGAACCGCCCAGATTCCAATTTCTGGCCATTATGATCAAGAGAGTACAATTGCTAGCTTTGTGGGTTTTGCCCCCGCCAACGACCCCAAATTTTTGATGTTGGTGACCCTTAGGGAGCCAGTAAGTTCCCCTTGGGCATCAGAAACTGCCGCTCCCCTCTGGTATCAAATCGCCAAAGACCTTTTTATATATTTTGGAATCCAGCCTGAGTAATTTTGAGTGAGTTAGCTTAAGTGTTAAAATACGCTTGATGTCCAAGTTCATAATCAAGGGAGGAGGGAAACTTGAAGGGGAAGTAGCCCTAACCGGAAACAAAAACTCGGCCCTAAAGCTTATTCCAGCGGCTCTTCTTGCCGAGACACCCACAACTTTAACCAATGTCCCCCTTATTCGAGATGTTGACGTACTTCTTGAGATAATCGAAAAGCTGGGGGCGAAGGTTACAGGTGTGGGAACAAATGAGGTAACAATTGACCCAGGAAGTCTAAAATCTTACGAACCGGATTCCGATTTATCTTCGAGAATTAGAGCCTCTGTAGTTTTGGCAGCCCCCCTCCTTGCCAAGTTTGGAAAGGCTGTCATTACTCCTCCCGGAGGGGACCAGATAGGCGAGAGGCTACTTGACACTCACTTTTCTATGATGAGGCAGATGGGAGTTACCATTGAAAGGAAAGACGGAAAGTACCTCTTGGAATGGAAGAAGCGAAAAAAAACAGATATTTTTCTGGAGGAGGCCTCAGTTACTGCGACAGAAATGGCAATTATGCTGGGGAGCTCATTAGGCCTTGAAACAAAACTTGAAGATGCGGCGCTAGAGCCCCATATAGGAGACCTTATCGAGATGGTGAGAGCTATGGGAGCAAAGATAGCTGGAGTAGGGACTAACGCCCTGAGTATTAAAGGAGCTGGTAAGTTAAAGGGAACTAACCATAAAGTTGTTCCCGACCATATCGAGGGGGGAACTTTTATAGTCGCCTCGGCCATAACGGGCGGGAGAGTTACTATCAAGGATTATATTCCAGCTCACTACAAAATGATTCTTCATTATTTCAAAAACATGGGGGTAGAATTTCGCGAAGGAGTGGAAAGCCTTGAGGTTTTGCCGTCAAAACTTGTGGCTCATAAGCGCAAGTTTCAAACCAGACCATGGCCGGGTTTTCCAACTGACCTAATGAGCCCTTTTATAGTTTTGGCGACCCAAACTGACGGGACTATTCTTTGCCACGACTGGATGTATGAGTGGAGGATGTTTTTTGTCGACGATTTAATTTCAATGGGTGCCAATATCTTTATTGCAGACCCCCATAGGGTAATTGTCAGCGGCCCGACAGTACTTTCCGCCGACTTTCTTTATTCAAAAGATATTCGAGCTGGAATGAGCTTGGTCCTTGCTGCCCTCACCGCTAAGGGGGAAAGTGTTATTGATAATGTCGAGATGATAGAGCGGGGTTACGAGAGACTCGAGCAAAGACTCAGAGGCTTAGGAGCGAATATAAGAAGGGAGAATTGACTTCTTAATGCAGCTTGAAGAATTACTTCAAAAAATTGGTAACTACTCCGGTATAACCGAGGATTCAAGGAAGGTAATGAAAAATTATATCTTCGTTGCAATTAGGGGAATAAAAAACGACGGACACGATTTTATTTCAGATGCGCTGAAGAATGGAGCAGGGGTCGTAGTTGGAGAAGAAGAAATTAAGATTAGTATTCCTTATCTGAAAGTTCTCGATTCCCGGGAAGCTTTAGGGAAGCTCGCCTCTCACTTTTTTGGAAATCCCTCAAATAGGCTAAAAGTAATTGGGGTTACAGGTACCGACGGAAAAACCACAACGGCAAACCTCATCTACTTCATGCTGGAAACTGCCGGGAAGAGGGTAGGTTTAATCTCTACCCTGGGTGCCAAAATTGACAAGGAGGAGGTGGACACTGGTCTACATGTCACAAATCCGGATCCCATAAGCCTCCAAAAGATTCTTTCAGAGTTTGTGCTAAAAGGCGCAGAATTTGCAGTGGTCGAAGTGACGTCGCACGGCTTAGATCAAAAAAGGGTCGCTGGCGTTAAGTTTGACATGGGGGTGCTAACCAATATTACACGCGAACACCTGGATTATCACAAAACATTTGAGGCTTACGTTAAAGCCAAATCAAAACTTTTTGCGGGGGTAAGGATTTCCGTTCTAAATAAGAATGACTCCTCTTATAAAAAAATAAAACCCCTGATTCCAAAGGGTATAAAAATTATCGAATATCCAATGGCTCTTAGTGGACCACTAGTTGAGGCTACAAATGGGAGATTTCCCGAAGACTACAACAAATTAAATACCCAAGCCGCAATCGCCGCAGTAAGGGAGTATGGACTAGATGAAAAAGATTTAGTAAGGGCGATAAACTCCTTTCCAAAGCTTCCCGGAAGAATGGAGGAGATAAAGGGAGGTAGAGGTTTTAGAGTATTTGTCGACTTTGCCCATACTCCCAATGCACTTCAGAATGCACTTTTCGAGTTAAGAAAGAAAGTTGGTAGGAAGGGCAAAATAATTTCTGTTTTTGGTTCCGCTGGGGAAAGGGATAGAGCTAAAAGGTCGATTATGGGCGAAATTTCGGCAAGACTCGCTGATGTTTCTGTTTTTACCGCAGAGGATCCGAGGAGTGAAGACGTTGAGGGAATTATTGATCAA
>CAYNFU010000035.1:0-7410 GCA_964396785.1 uncultured Gammaproteobacteria bacterium
TGATACTAGTTGTAAAAATTCCACCGCCTGAACAAACGTATCAAAAGTTTGAGTATCGGTTACACCACGAACAGCAGTAATCGTCGTGCTATCGGTTAAAGTAACTGTGGCTATTGCGTTGTCAATGTTGTTTGTGGTGGTGTCAGGGCTTTGTCCGCCGGGTGAAATTGTATTGAGAGAAGTTCCCCAGACGAAAGTCCGGGAGGTATTAACGGTGCCTATCGAGAGCGTATTTGAGGTCTGTGCGGTTGTCATCGCTATATTGCCGATATCAACATCCCAGATACCACCAGTACTTATATCTTCAATCACCTGCGCAGACCAGTTCATGGCTAGAGTTGCCCGACCTTTTCGAACGCGCACGGTTGAGGTGTCTTGAAAATCGGCGCGAAAAACCAAATCCGCCGGCGGCAGGCTTGTGCCGCCGGCAACCGTTGTGCCTGTGGTAATCAGCCATGCCTTGCCGTCAACAATGGCGCTGGGGATTGTGGCGGTATCGGTTGATTCAAGGGTCGTCATCGCGTTGCCGTTCAAATGCTGGACCCGGATATCGCCGTTGCCCCAGTCAACGACTTCAAACTTTACGCCGGGATGAGCGGAGTTGTTCCCTCCATCGCAAAAAATGGCAGCGTTCGTGGTTGAAGTGAGTCGGTACTCCCACAATTCTTCCGAACCGATGGTGGTATCCGTAGGGTCGGTCTCGCCATGGGGAATGATAAACGCCTGGGAAGTCGCGGAAACTGCGGTAATGGCTTGGTTGTTGGCGGTGTCAACGTTAGGGGTGGGAGTGGTAAAGCGCTGAACTACCAAATCAGAATCGGTACTAAAAATAACTACATAGCAAATGAAGGAAATGCTCAGGTTTGCGCTGGTTTGCCCTGCGGTAATTGTTAGTGTATCGGTGGCCGTAAGTGCGCTTGACTTATAAAATTGATCATGGAGAGAGTCGGCGACATTGCCCTGAAAAGAACAGAAGTGGAACATCTTATTTAAGGCCGTGCCGTTTGAAAAGTTGAATGTAGCTGTTTGGCCTGTACCCGTTGTTCCCGTAATAGTTTCGATAGAGACAAGAGTATTAGCCATATTAAATTATCCTAGCCGTGTTCCCGGCTTTATTAAATTTATACTCTGCGTTCATAATTAGTATCACGTACTATTGTATTCCACAAAATATCAACCGTATCCCACGACGGCTGAAACCATTATAGTCAATGTTTTTTTTAAAAACATTGACCAAAAGAGGTGTTATCGAAGCTTCTTAAAAATAAATATTCAGTAAAAAGAACCTTGTTTAGACGGATACCACGCCTGAAGGGTAGGGGGTGACGTTATAGAGGATGCGACCAATTAACCCAATTTCTTAACCAACTCCTTTGTTTTTCCCCATCCGAAAATTTTATCTTTGCTTTTTTTCCAATTAATAAGGAGTTTTTGATTTCTGAATTGGTTTTTTTTCCATCTTTGCCCCGTAACATTGCCGGGGTGTCTGATGTCTACATTTGGGTATTTGGATTTCCAGGTTCCGAGTTTATAAACATTTTGCCATTTGACTCTGTTATGGGTCATGGGTTCAAAGCCCATTTTCCTGCTAAATCCTTCCTTTGAGATCAACTCGTATCTTTCTCTAAAATGAGTGAACAGGGCCTCCCGATAACCGCAAAGCCCTGAGAGCTGGTTGACGTCGTAATGCAGAGCATGGCCGTCGGATGTTCTTAAAAACCAAACGTTCTGGTTATAGTAAAAAGTGTCTTTATCGGGCGGGGTAAAATCAAAGTGCGAGGGGTGATATAAAACGTCGTGTTCGCAAAAGAAAATTATGTCTGTAGTACTGTGTTCCAGCGCGGCCATGATCTGCTTGGACATAGCCATGTATCCTCTTTTTAGGGAAGGGAAGTGAATGTTTTTGACTCCGAAATCCATTTTCTTGAGTGTGGCACTTACAATTGGAAGCTTCTTCTCTTTGCTGATTTTCAAAATCTGGTCCCGTACCGGTTTGGCAATTTTTTCATCCAGCTCACAATCTGAATAATAAATAATGCCTTTGGTTGGTTTATCTTTGGTTGATTGACCGTCTTTCGAAAAAGACTGGTAGACGACATTCCCGCTCGCTGGTTTATCCTCGAGGGGTTCACTTTCCGCTGGCTTAATGCCCGTACCCAAGCCCTTAAATCTAAAAGTATTCGCTTTCAATTTTACCAAGTCCTCTTCTGTCCAGCCCTTAACAGGCCAGAATTTTTCAGCAAGCCACGAAAGGGGTCGCTTCTGAAGTGGCCATTTGTCGTTAAAAAAAAGATCCCGGGCGTAAGATTTTGCACGCTCTTGATCGGATCCTGATATAGAGTAGGGGAATCCGAAATCTCCGCCTTGGGTTCTAAACATATGGGCATACCAGGTTTTATGGTTTACCATTACCGATCCGCCTGAAAGCCATGTTTTGACTGCAACTTCGATTCCTTGGCTGCCCCAACCGCCGAAGCCCTCATCGCAAACACCCAGCTCCCAATATTTATCGCGGGTAATCATGAAGCAGGAGCCCTGAAGCGACATTGTTGGTGTAATCTCTCCTTGACCCTCGGGACGCTTTGCAAAGTCTCCAAAATATTGGAAATGTGGAGATGAGTCAAAACAATACGAGACGCTGTTGGGGCTTCGTTTGGCTTGCCAGAGAATGTCACGTGTCGTTTCTTTTCCGCAAACTTGGCACGGGCCGGAAGGCCCCTGATAACGTCTGTGCCCGTCAGGGCAAACCCAGTCGAATGCATGAAGATTTTTCATCAAAGGAGCCATTGTCCAATCATCTTTCATCTCAGCAATCATCTTAACGTCAAATCCCTTGTCAAATGCGCAGTGTGCGTCAATCTTCATTACATACTTTGCCCTGCTTATTTTACATGCCTGATTAGTGGCGGCTCTTTGACCAATACTCTGTGAATTGTATATTAAAGTTACTCTTGGGTCGGGTTGTAAAACAGGGTCGGGTTTATAGCCGTCTAACACTGCTATCACCTCGGTTGCACCCTCGATATTTTCAAAAATGTTTTCGATAGTTTTTCCCAAAAACATCTCATTTCTGGCAGGAATTAATATGCTTAAGTCGTATTTAGCGGACATATCTTTTGACTATTTGTTTAACTTGTAATCTTTGGCCTGTGATATTCATGGTAAGGGATAATCGGCAGAGACGTATTTTCTAAATATTTCTCTTTCAGTCATTACTTGGCCATGGATTTCCACCACACAATTACTCCTGGGTATACGATTGACCTGTTGTATAAATCCATCTAGCTCTACAACATCTCTAGTAACCTCTCTTACTTTGAAGGGCTCTCTTCGGATTACTCTTTCCCGAAGGAAACCTATTGTTGTGTGGGGATTATCTCCCCAGGTAATGATACCCAATCTGGCAATAGTGTAGTGAGGAAATAAGCTTTTTACTAGGCCTTCCATCTCCATTTTGTGCTGGGAATATCTTACTTGGGCATCGATTCTCAAAGTACTAAAGTAAACGACTTGTAAGTCTTGTAAATCTTTTCGTTGTGCCAGTTGTATCAATAACTCTTTTTCTCTTTGGTATTCGGATTCGGGCAAGGGGTTTGGGTTACTCACCCCGGCAGCAATATATACTCGGCCTTCCTTAAGGCCAACACTGCTCTCTGCTGCCTTGAAAAGTGCACTGGCGATATCTCCATGCCCAATTATTTCTACCATACTAAAATTTTAGATTATTTTTTGTAAGTATAACAAATGACTACAGAATTTGTAACGATATTGTTTATTATGGTCTAGCGAATTATAATCCCAAGTATAATGAAAGTTGTAATCTTCGCCGGTGGTTTAGGAACTAGACTTAGCAGTATAACGGACTATATCCCGAAGCCGATGGTTAGAATCGGGGGAAAGCCAATTCTCTGGCACATAATGAAAATTTATTCTACTTATGGCTTCAACGACTTTATTTTGTGTTTGGGGTATAAACAGGAAGTCATAAAAGAATATTTTTATAACTATAATTTTTGGTCTGCAGATTTTGAGATTAATCTCAATAGTAAAAAAATTAAAATACTAAATTCTTACGAAAAAACAGACTGGGAGATAACACTGGTAGATACCGGTGCGAATGCCTTAAAGGGCGCAAGACTGAAGAAAGTTGAAAAATACCTTGATGATGGTCCAAATATGTTTACTTATGGAGATGGAGTTGCTGATATTGACATAAAGGAACTCGTCAAATTTCATAGATCGCATAAAAAAATATTAACAATTACTGGTGTAAATCCTCCGTCTCGGTTTGGGGAAATGATGACAGAAGGATCAAGAGTAATTTCCTTTAAAGAAAAGCCGCAAATATCTTCTGGATTAATAAACGGCGGATTTTGCGTTTTTAATAGAAATCTTCTCAAATATTTAACAAAGGATGATAATTGTGATTTAGAAGATCGAGTTTTTGAAAAGCTCGCTTCTAGGGGCCAGGTAATGGTTTATAAACATCTTAAGAACTGGGGCTGTATTGATACAGAACAAGAACTGCGATATTTAAATAACACGTGGGATGAAAACAAGGCGTTTTGGAAAGTTTGGGAATAGGGATGCAGGATTTATTTAGTGGTATTTATAAGGGCAAGCGAGTATTTATCACTGGACACACTGGATTTAAAGGTTCTTGGCTTGCGCTTTGGCTTTTGAAGTTGGGTGCCAAAGTTATCGGCTACTCAATAGATATACCTACCAGACCCAGTCACTTCGAACTGTTAAATTTGGATATGGATTCAATAAGGGGCGATGTTCGAGACAAAAAGAAATTACTAAATGCGATTAAACAGAATAAGCCAGATATAATTTTTCATTTAGCTGCTCAACCGATTGTTAGGAGATCTTATGTTAATCCTGCTGAAACTTTGGAAATAAATATTATGGGAACGGTCAATATTTTAGAGTGTTGCCGCAAAGCCCAAGGGATAAAAGCAGTAGTGGCAATTACAAGCGACAAATGCTACCAAAATAGGGAAATTAAGCGGGGATATAAAGAAAGCGATCCCATGGGTGGAAAAGACCCTTATAGTGCTTCAAAAGGATGTAGTGAGTTGGTAATCAATTCCTATAGAGAATCATTTTTTGACTCAACACTTCTTGCTAGTGCTCGGGCCGGAAATGTAATTGGCGGCGGAGATTGGGCAGAAGACCGCTTGATCCCGGATATTATTAAGGCTGCTATAAATGGGGAAGCTGTAATAATTCGTAGCCCCAATGCTACTAGGCCTTGGCAACATGTTCTTGAGCCGCTGAGTGGTTATCTCCATTTAGGTGAGAAATTATTAGAAGGAGAGATGAAATTTGCCGACTGCTGGAATTTTGGGCCTGGTAACGAGTCAAACTTAAAAGTTGAAATGGTAATTCAAAGAGCAAAGAAACATTGGAACGAGATACACTATCAGATTAAAAAGAATAAGTTCGGACGGCGTGAAGCAGGCATTTTAATGTTAGATTCGTCAAAGACAAGGCGTCATCTTAAGTGGAAAAGCGTATGGAAGAGTAGCTTTTCTATCGAAAGGACAATAAGTTGGTATAAAGAATATTATAGAAACAAGACGATTAATAGTGAGAGCGACTTAGAAAAATATGTTCAAGATGCTAGGAGATTATCACTAGATTGGGCTAAATAGATTATTTACTGTAATAAAGCTCCTTCCAATTCTTGGGCCAAGTTGGCATACCGGGAAACTTCTCGTCAATTAACCAAGCGATGTCGTGTATGCGCTCCAACCAGCGGTTATTCATCCAGTATTCGGCTGACCAGTTTGTCCCATCGACCATCCGCTGATTTTCCTCTCGACCAACATGATACATACGTCCATATTGCTTTCCTTTATGAAGGTGAGCATACCAAGTTTTTTTATTTATTTTCAATGCTCCGCCACCAAGCCAGGTTTTATTACCTATTTCTTGGGACTCTTGAGAGAACGTACCATAGCCATCTTCACTAAGGCCATGTAAGAAATTGTCAAAGTGATTTTTGGTCATGAACCAACAAGAGCCCTGCATGCTTGGAGTATCGTCAATATCATATTTACGTGCGGTTCTTTGTCTCTGCCTCTGCCACCATTCGACGCCGTGCATTCCATCATCATGGGCCTTACCTTTTTGCGGATAGCAAAGATACAAATAATCCCGATAAGGTCTGCCTTTATTTATTTTCCAGTTTTCGGCGTCTAATGAATACCGGCGGGGGATTTGCACCCAGTTATCTTTAAGATGATTTTCAATAAGAACTTTGTCAAATCCCGGGGCAAACATGCAATGACCATCGGTTTTCATAATATATTTGCCTTTTGCTAGCGCCGCAGCTGCATTTATGCCCCATCTCATGCCTCTATCCGCCCCCGGGTGGATATAAGTCACCCTATTGTTTTCGAATAGGGGATCTGGCCAGTTCCCATTAAGATTTACAATTACTTCAATTTCTCCTAATGCTTTTCCCAAGACGTCTTCAATAGTCTTTGTTACAAAGCGCTCATTATTGGTTGGGATTAATACTGATAAATCTATTGGCATAATTTATTTCTCCTTACAGTTTTTGTTGTTGTAATATCTCCGTGTCCGATTATCATATAGCATCACTTTCTTGTCTGACAAACATCCAGCAGGGATTGTCCGGACCGAAGTTTGGATCTAAGATTTCAGGGTATATTTCGAACCATGGGCTGATGCCCTTGGCGTCGCGGTAAGCTTCGGCTACGATTTTTACTTCAATAGCGTGTCTTAATCTTGCGTAGTGTCCCGGAGTTTTCTGTACAAAAGCCTGATGGAACTTGTAATCGTGGCCAAAGACAACGCCTCCCGCCCTTACCTTTTTTGACCATTCGCATATATCGCAAGCAACATTCTTAAAATCGTGCCCACCATCTATGAAAACAAAGTCCAGGGAGCCGTCGGCGAAGTCCTTTACCGCATCCATACTAAATTTCTTAATAAGAGGGCAATTATACGGTTTTAATCGCTCTTGTGCGTCAGTGTAAAGTTTTTCAGGATCTGCTAACTCCGTATAACCGGGGTAGTTGTTCCAAATATCAATGCCATACAATTTGAGTCCGGGGATGTTGTCGAAAAGAACTTTGGAATAAATTCCCTCGGCTACTCCGATTTCGGCTCCCGTTTTTAACCCCAGTTCGGAGAACATCTGGGCCACGATGGTCCTATTGATCTTTGCCAATTTAATTGGAGACTTGCCCGAGACATCGACCCCAAAGCGCTTGCCGATAAATTCTATTGTGCTGTTCATTTCCAAAAATCATCTAATTTAACAAAATTACTTAAGACTGTTGCGTGGTTTCTGTCTTTATCCCAAACGGTTTTATATTTAAACAGCGGATAAATTTCTGAATAATGATAAGTTCTCTCATATCTGTCATTTTC
>CAYNFU010000036.1:0-6889 GCA_964396785.1 uncultured Gammaproteobacteria bacterium
ATATTTTTAACTATTTTGCCTTTTTGCTAACTGCGGTTCATGCTAGGGGAGTAGGGACGGATGTAAGATTTGTCCCTTTTGTCTGGTTTTATTGGATTTCGATAACAATTGTGGTTTTCACCATTTTCTACAAATTCCTATACCCCAAAGTTTCCAAATTATTCCTCTCCAATCAAAAATCACAGGAAGCGAAATAACTAGTGATTCCCTGGCCAGGTGGAATAAATTGCGCGGAGCCGGAGTGGAGGGTAAAATAGCAGTTTATTATGCTATCTAACTATTTCAGAGATTCATTTGCGTTATTTAGTGGCGGACTAGGATCAGTTTTATCCACAGTGGGAACACCGGAACCATTAAGAGAAACAACCCAAAATCTGCTTCAATCTGCTTCTCAAATAAATCAACCATCGCAAACTTTAGGTCAGCAGATTATGATAGCTGGAATTACAGCTTTTGGGGCTTTTGTAGTATATGTCTTCGGTCAAATCTTCACGAAATTTATTATAGAACCTATTCATGAGCAGAAACGTATAATAGGAGAGATAGCAGATGCTCTTATTTTTTATGCCAATAAATACTTTATGCTTTCCGAATTTTACGAGATAGATCCTATTGGTGCTGTTGTTGTCTCCTCCGAGGAAATAAAATTTAGGAGAAGGCAGGCCGAGAAGAAGAAAGAATTAAATATTCAAATAGTAGATAGAATAAGAGGTCTAGGTACGCAATTAATCTCAAGAACTTACTTAATTCCAATGTACAGCCTTCTCGCAAGATTTTCTATAGTTAAACCTATGAACAAAATTGTTATTGCCCAAACGGCTCTAATAGGACTATCAAACACTGTGGGTACACCTGATATAGAAAATCGAAGAAGATTCGAGAGTGATGTTCGTGAGGCTCTTGACTTGTTTAATCCAAATGAGCATGAAGTGGAAAGAGGAAGCTAAATAACGATTTCATCCTTCTCAAGTAGTTTTTCTTTGAAGGTCCAGAATAAACGGGCGCAAACGTCCAGCGTCAGCCAATTCTTCGGGGTTTCGGATAGCTTTTTTATCATACTCTTCAAGAAGTTTATAAGTCTTCAGATTTATTTAAATGCTAACTCCCAACATTTTTCTAAAGCTTGGAACAAAACTGGCATCTCAGTTTCAAATTGAAGCTTTGTTATTTCCCGAGCAACAACATCTCTGGCAAATAACATCTTCCCGTTCAGAATTTTTTCTAATTTTTTTATTTCCTCATCATTCTTAACCCACTCTTTTGGGTAATATTTTTCAAGAGCATCGAATGGTAGTTCAAAATACTGATTGTTTGATTCTAAATGATTGTTTGCTGACAAAAACCGTTTTTTGTCTTCCTCTCGCTTTTTATCTTTTGGCTTGTCGCATAAAATTATCAGCCTATCTTTGTAAACCGGACTTGTTACTCCCAAGGGTACATACGCAGCATTTATGGCCTCCATTGACCTTTCTTGTTTGTTTATGTCTCCACTAGCAAAAATAATTTGAACATTCGGCTTATCAGGATAAAATCGTTTTATGATCTCTGACAAAAAAGACTCTTCACTTCTACCCTCAACAATTAAAAAGTTTCTTGGAAGAAGTAGGTCAGAAGGACTCCCTCCCAGCAGTTCGTACACAACCATCTGTTTGTCTTGAAGATCAATTGGTTTTGCACTTGTTTGTCTATCATTTTTTTCTACCTTGAATATTTTTTGATGTTCAAGTTCGTCTGCCACAAATACAGATGAATGGGTATTTATAAAGACTTGGTCACCTTTTAAGGACAATTCATATAAAGCATTTTTCAAATTTCTTTGCGCTGTAGGGTGGAGGTGTAGTTCCGCCTCATCAATAAAAAACAGGAAAGACTTACCTATATCTTCATTCTCTTTTCTGTAATCAGCATAGGTCTGGATAATTGCCAACATTAAAGCCCTTTGCATGCCGTCGCCCTTTTCGTCTGCGCTCGTAACAATTCCGTCATCAATAGTTGTCGTAAAGTTTTTAAGCAACTCTTCAAAAGCAGGCTGTCTGACCGCAAACTCAACCCTTACACATTCAGGGAATTGTTTCTCTAGGTATATCTTTACCTTACCACTAAGATTATCTAACTCAGCCTTGACTTGTGATTCTTCAGATCCAAACAACTCATCAAACTTTTGTCTAAACTCTTTATAATCATCATTCTCCTCTAGGAGAACTTCCAGGACACCGGAGAGCATTGAACCAATAGGTGTGGTTTTTCCATATTTTGCTAAATCTTCGTAGAATTTTCTAGTATCTATATACTCAAACTTCGGAAGAAAATCGTTAAGTGTATTATCAAAACCTGTTGGGATTTTCTCTATCTCTTTACCATCGACAGTAATTATTCTGGTCTTGGGATTGTTACTAGTTCTGCGAATTGTAATAACATCGGACTCGCCTAATAAATTTTTCATTTTTGTTTTGTTTACTTCATTTCGCATAGTTCTTACCCCATCCGCAGCACCTGAAAATTCCATCTCGATATAAACTTCGGACTGTCCCGTTCGACCATATCTAATATCCTCAATGGGTTCGTCTCTCCTGGACCCATTGAAAAACCACTCTATTGCCTCAAAAATATTTGTTTTTCCGTGATTATTTTGACCAACGTAGATATTGAATTCCGAGGGGGCTATTACCTCGTTTTTTACCGAACGATAATTTTCTATTAAGATTTTATTTATCTTCATATTTTTCCACAATCTCAATTTCTTCTGGTGTGAGGCCGTAGAGTTTATAAACTTCTTCATCAATTTTTTTGTCTGTTTTTTTGATTTCTTCCTGCAGTTTTTTCCATTCATCGGAATTTTCTGTAATTTGTGTTAGCTGTATCTTTAGTTTCAGAAGTTTATCTACTAAAAGCGAGATCTCCTTTTGCTGTTCTTTGGTCGCTTGGTATACTGGAAATTGAAAAAGTTCGTTTACTTTGAATTGTGGAAATATCTTTCTTTGAAACTTATCAAAAGTATCTACAAACCAATAGGAGATTAATCTAGAGTTTATAATGGCCAAAAAGTATTTAAGATCGTATTCACTACTGGGATTAAAAATAACCATACTATTTATGTCATTCAAGTAACGATCTTTTACAAAGGAGGAATTTATACAATAAGGCGGCGATGAAGGAATTTGTCTAATTAAAATTCTAGAACCCTCAAAAGGTACTGATTTTCTTGGTTCCGCCAGCCAGTCGCCATAACTTAAGTACTCTCCAGACCACGAAATAAAATATCTTTTAACATCTATCCCACGAAGATATGGTAAATATGTTTTATCTAAACTTTTTGTTGAGTGGAATTTTCTCAATTGCTTAACTTCTTTAGTTTGTCGAGGCTTACCTTTACCTTCTTGATAAGCTTTAAGACCAGTTGAAACTCTTGCAATTTTTCCGAGAGGAATAGAAACCTTGTTAATCTTTTCAAGAATTGGACTACCCGACTTAGTTGAAAGCCCCTTCACATTAATAGTGAAGTCATTTTTATAGAATTCTTCAGGTTTATGTGTGCTAGTTTGTGGAATTTGGCCATCTTTCAATTCACCTAATTGAATTGTTTCAGGTTTAGATTTTCTAAACACCAGGATACATGTATCTACATTTGCTTGGGAAAACACTGTGTCGACGGCATTGATTATTTTTACATCACCCGTATTTTTCAAAATAAACTCTCTCAGAGTAGCAAAGCTATTTATAGTTAACCAATTGTTAGGAACGATAAAACCAAATTCCCCACTTTCTTTAAGCAAATTAAAAGCTCTTTCTATAAAAAGAAGATAGGTATTAATCTGATATTTTTGCAGTTTGTATGTGTGATAATAATATTTTTTTTCGTTCTCATCAAAAGTTCTTCCTCTTGCAAAAATGTAGGGAGGATTGCCAATAACAACGTCAAAACCACCTTTTATGAAAGCTTCTGGAAACTCTTCTTGCCAATTGAATGGTTTTTTGTCCCTGAAATTTTTACCAAAATACTTCTTTAGCTCCTCATCTGTACCGGAAATTAATGAGTTGCCGTTCTTTATATTTTTATCAAGCACCGGCAACTCCACCTTTTTATCTAAAGCGTTTATAAGAAGATTAAGGTGTGCAATCTCGACCGCTTGGGGATCAAGATCTACTCCGTAAATATTTTTTAGGAGGATGTCCAACTTAGTCCAAACACCCCCGCGGTTACCAAACTCTATATATTTACTGTAAATAACTTCGAGTGCCTTAACCAAAAAAGAGCCAGAGCCACAAGCCGGATCTAAGACTTTTATTTTTTTTAAATCTTCTATATTTTTGCATTTATCCAAAACAGGCTTGAGCGTATTTTTAACAATATAGTCAACAATGAAATCAGGAGTGTAATAAATTCCATGTTCTTTTCTCTTTTTTGCGTCCTTACTGAGGGCAACACCCTTTTTAGACTGAGATAGGCGATATCCAAGATAATTTTCGTAGACGCTGCCTAAAACGTCTGCCGGCATTGCAGCAAAATCATACTCGTAGTAGCCCCTCTTTCCTTCCAAGATTTTAACAACTTTCTCTGTGGCCCAGCTATACTCCTTCCATTTCTCGAATGGATGTTTGGAAAATAAATTTGAATTATAGACTTCATCTAATTCGCGGAATTTTTTTACCATTGATTCGTAAAGATGCTTTTTTCCGCCTTCTGACTTCCAATCACGAATTAAGGGTATTAAAGTAGGAGGTTCTATGCCTCTATCCTCCGCTACCCGAAGGAAAATAAGTCTATCCAATATTTTTTGTACACCCTCATCCAATAAGTCTCGCTCAACTTCAGGATTCCACTGGTGTAAATCGTGGGTAAGAATTTCTCTGCATTTGTCTAGATCTTTATAAAGAAGAGCGCTGACAGAGATTTTTTGAAGTTTTTTGCCGTGTTGTTCCGCATCTTTATCCAGCAAATTTTCCTTGAAGGCTTCTTTGGAAAGAAACCAAAGCTGGTCAAATCTTTTAAGATATTGTGAATAAGGAATTTCAAAAACGAGCTTATTTGCGAGTGAACTATCTATATCTTGGGCATTAAAAACTTTCAAACTTTCGAAATCGGTAAGAATGGCCCAGGTGGCTCCTTTATTCCAAGAATATCTAACTGCTTGGTTAGCCAAATCCTCTTTGTGAAGGTCAGACTTGAGGGGCTTGGCTTCTAAGTAAAACTTGAGTCTCCCATCTAGATAGAAGCCATAATCAGGACGACCAGAAGATAAAGATTCCTCGGCTGAAACTTCATCTTTATTTCTTAAATCCCACCCTAAAGCCTCAAACAAGGGTTCTATGAAGCCTTTTTTGGTTTCCTCTTCAGTATATTTACTAGTGGAACGAGAAAGTTTTACTTTCTCGTATTTTTCAATTAACTCTTGGATTTTCTGTTTAGCTTTGTCTTTTGTCATTCATGCCAATTTTACCACCGAAACTAGGATTCATAAAGAAAGTGTTGGCGGTTTCCGCCCTCACCTTCAGGCCAGAAGAATAAAAAGCCCTCTTATTCGGAGACGAGGCTCCTTTAGCCACTCAAAGTAACTTTTCCCAGATTTAGATAACCCGGGTAGAAAGTGTGCGTCTATTCTGTCGGCAAACAATACTCGTTCTCGATATACTTAAAATATCCTTCTTGGCCTTCCAAGTTGGTATCTATGGTATATTCGATGACATCCATTCTCACCGGACAGCCTAAACTTGCAGCATAATCGTATCGTGCGGTAATAGAGCCATCGTATACACCATCTCCATCAATATCTGTCAATACAACATGGTGAGTTTGAGGATGCGCCTCAACAGAGTCAACATACACTTCATCAAACTGCATGGTCTTGCCTTTAAAACTAAAATCGTAATCTACGCCCACACAATCGTCACATCCATAATTATCGTCCGACACTTCCCCGTCCAAATCTAAATCTACCCACCAGTCGCCGAGTTCTGATACCCCATCCCAAGTCACATAAACGTCAGCCCAAGGTGTCCAGCCCTGTCCCTCTGGGGTGCCCATCCCTGCTTTCGCCGTGCCGGTAAAAATTAAAACCAGACCGATAGCAAGAAGCCCAGCTAATATTTTTCTCAAGTTAATCACCTCCTTTCTAAATAAAAAACCGCCCTAGAGGCGGTTTCTTCAAGTTCATCTTAATAGTAATCCAAACCATTGGCCCATAATTACATCGCAGGTAGCGTAATGTCAAGAGGTGGGGGTTTCAGTTGGGACCGGAGTGGGTTCAGGGGTTGCAGTAGGACTGGGAGAGGGAGTGGGTGTTGGTTCTACGGTGGGGATGGGATTCGGGCTTTTAGGCAGTAATTCCGTGTTTCTAGCGTCGGAAACTACTAGGGTTCGGGTAGATTTGTTGTATTTCCCTGCCGCAAAAATTCTTCTTCCTACAAAATCCGACAAGTTGATGTTGTCTGGTACCTCTAAACTAATTGCTTCCGAAGATGTAGTTACCAAGTAGTATTTTTTGTTTGTTTCTGAATACTGAAGTGTTCCTGTAAACGCCGTTTCTCTCCAGGGGTCAGGAGTAGGAATGACTATATCTTCTGGTACGGGTTCAAAAAACGGAAAAGTAAATGGTAACACGAATCGGCCAACGCCAAAAGCTAAGCTGGCAACGACGATGGAAATTGCTAAAGCTGTTAGTGGCCTGACCCTAAAACTAAAAGAAATACCTTCGTTTCCAATTATTCGGTTCCACCATCTCTTGATATACGTAAGTGGGTTTGTAACTTTGACGTCGACTAAAGGGGGTTCGGTGTCTTTGGTGGAGGTGGGCATTATTTACCAGTTTAGTAACAAATTAAGAGAGGTGCAACAGGCTTTTGGATTTTGTGGTGATGTCAGGCCTCATAGGGGTATAATTGTGGCGAAATA
>CAYNFU010000037.1:0-4303 GCA_964396785.1 uncultured Gammaproteobacteria bacterium
TGAATAAGCCCCTGTTCGAAAATTGCAGGAATAATAAAAAATGCAGCAAGCCCCACTCCGAAAAGAGCAGATAGGGTAAGTGATGGCAGTGCTACTTTCCAATTTTTATATTTGATGAGCCAAAATAAAACCCAAAAAAGGCTGAAGGGAATATATATCATTGTAGAAATGTTGTGAGTGGTAAGTAGCAGCGCGGTAAGAACACCAGTTGCTGCAACTCTCATAAAATTAGGACTTTTAATAAGTAAATAAAGGCTCCACCATAAAAATGGTAGTATCGCCAAAGAAAATGATTCGGCCATGGCTCCCCTGACATATATATCGACAGCATGATAGGGTGCATAGGTATATAAAACTGCGGCCAAGATGGCTCCCCACTTACCCCAAAATTCTTTGGCCAAAAAATACATGCCATATGCTCCTGCAATAAGACTAATCATAAAAAGTAGCTTGACCGTGCCGATAAGAGAAAGCGGGGTTAGCATCCTAAGAAATACTCCAAGGTAATAAGGAAAAGCCGAATAATAATTGAAAATTGCCTGCCCATACCCCCAAGCCATATCCGGCGCCCATCGACAGGGAATTTGCCCGTCGGCAAAGCACTTCTCCATTTCGAAAAGCCGCATTACCTGAAGGTCGTCGTGCATGATGAAATACCCCGTCCCAAAAAGTGCTTTTATGGCCGGGATAATAAGTATTAAGATAAGTAGCGCTGGCCAAAATTTTCTCATTTCTTCTTTAAATAAAAGGGTATAAGAAATAGCGCAAAAATGCTAACTACGTTTGCCGCGGTCCTTATTGGGGTATCTTTCAGCCTCGCCTCAAGCTCCCACTCGCCGGGATCTATATCGACATTTACCAGTGCAAGTTCTCCTTCGTGGAAAACGTCTAACTTTTTATCTCCCAGGCGCACCTCCCAATTGGGAAAATAATAAATGGGAAGCATAATCCTAGTTTTTTCAAAAACCTTGACCTTTCCTTTTTGCCAATCGGTTCCCTTATCCCAGTCAATAATTTCTGCATTGCCCCAGACAATTTGCGGCATATCGGGCGCGGGATAAATGGGCCCTTTTTGAACATTAATTGGAAGGTAGTCAAAAATACTAAGCGTTTGCTGAAGTCTCCAGGCCTCTCCCGAAAACTTTTGCTCATCGCTTAGGTCAAGCCATTTAACGGGTCTAAAGATACCTGCATAAAAAAGAACTACAATGAATGAGATTGCCGAAGCATAAAGAAGACTCCTTACTCCTTTTGGGAAAAATAAACTAATCGCCCCTGCGGCCGTTGAGAAGAAAAATCCAGAAAGTAGAAGAAATCTCCAAGGAAACTGAATAAACGCTGCGAATGGAAGCGCATTCCAGATAACTGTCGAGCGCCCGTGGGCCATAAAAAGTGCCACTACCCCACTAACAATCCAGAAAAGTAGCGAGGGAATTTTTCTTTTGGCTTTAAGGGCAAGTGCCAATATAAAAACCATTAAAGGAACAGCCCAATGAAATATGCCGATGGCAAAAGAAGCTTCGTCCCAAGGACCTGCCTCCGAGGTTCCATAACCCCAATAGCTAGAAAAAAGAAGTTGGCCAAAACTTACAAAATGGGCCATATAGTCAAAATAACCTCCCGTTAGAGAGTTAATGTGTACCAGGTTCCTTTCGAAAAATGCCGGGAGTGTAAAAAAGGCTGAGAGGCCTAGTCCCCATGCAAAACTTGCGGCTAAATTCAAAACTCTCTTTTTGAAATCGGGGAGCGGGCGAAGTTTCTGGTCAATGATAAGAAAGACAGTCCAACCAAGAAGAAATGGAAGGAATATCATGCTGGTTATATTGTGCGACGTAAATAGTGCAGCTAGGGAAAGGGCGAATATAAACCTGGCTTTTTTATCTCCCTCAAGAATTTTCTTTGAGGACCAAAAGATAAAGGGCAAAAAGGCAAAGCCGTAGAGCTCCCCTACCGCTCCCCTAACATACATGTCAACCGCTCTATATGGTAAATAGCTATAAAATAAAGCAGAGACAAAGCCTCCCGCTCTCCCCCATAAGCTTTTTCCCAATAGATACATCCCTAGCGCCGAGAGAATTAAACTCAAGACAAAACCCGCCTTTACGGAATCCAAAAATCCCAATCCGCCAAGATGAAAAACTTCCATAATGTAGTAAGGAAGCGGGGCATAATAATTAAACTGGGGATATCCGTAGCCGTATCCCATATCGGGAACCCAACGACAAGGAATTTGGCCGTCTTTAACACATTTGTCCATTTCAAGAAGTCTCATTGCCGAAATGTCATCGTGCATCGGGAAATATCCTGGTCTAAGAAGGGCCATGAACGTGGGTATGACAAGTATTAAAACTATAGTTAAGGGCGAGAATAGTGCTCTTTTTATTTTCTCAATCATACCTTCCTTGAAGCGCGAGGATTCTAATTTTAATTAAATCTCTTAAAGATTCGAAAATAACCTTATTAAGCCTGACTCTTGTATCTTTGCGGTTAACCCAAGTCACAGGGTACTCACAAACTTTGTATCCGTACTTCTCGGCCAAGAAAACTATCTCTGCGTCATAGGCCCAGCGAGATATTAGACTCTTAGCAAATATTTTTTTGGCAGAGAGGGCCCTAAAGCCTTTTAAGCCGCAGGTAAAATCGACAACTTTCGACCCAGTAAGAGTCTGGGTAAGAAGTGTAAATACCCTACCCATATTTTCTCTAAGCCATGGCTGGTGTTTCTCAATTACTGACCCCTTGACCCTTCTTGATGCAATGACTACGTCAAATGTTTTAAGTTTTTGCATAAATGGAGAAATTGTTTCAATGTCTACAGAAAGATCCGCATCTGAAAATATCCGGTAATCCCCATTTGCCGCTAAAAATCCTGCTTTAAGAGCCGCCCCTTTACCCTGATTTTTATCGAGCCTTATTAGTTTTACTTCCGTCCTTTTTAAAGATTCGACGATTCTGCAAGTTCCATCACTACTCCCGTCGTCTACAACCACTACTTCCCAAGTGTACGGCCTTTTATCCAAAAATGAGAGGATTTTGGAGAGATTTTTCCCAATTAACTTTTCTTCATTGTAGGCAGGAATAATCAGCGAAAGTTTTAAGCTCATTTTTGCTATTCAAGAGTTTTTTTGGGAATGGAAGAATCGGTGAGTTCATAAAACAAAAGAGACTCCCTTCCACCGTCGGGCTTTACCGCTTTTGGATATACCGCAAGAAGCTTGAGTCCCCCCTTCTCGGCATCCCCTAAATATCTTGTGCTATTAACCAAAAGGTAAGTTTTGTTGCCGGCGATTTTCGATTCAATCAAGCTTCGGGGAGGATTCCAAATGGGTTGCCCTACTCCAATAACAATTATTTCGGGAAGGTCATTTAGATATACCTGTAAACCGTCTGGGAGGGTTCCAAAATATCCTTCGGTTCCCACAACAATCTTTTGACTTTGGTTGGCCAAATACTCCTGCCTCAAAAGCTGTGAAACCTCACTTATTCCGGTCCCGGAAGTCCATTCCTCCAAATACCCCGACCTCTCGCTTCTGGGAAGAGGGGCGGAGGGTGGATCTTTAAGAAATTTAAAATCAATTACAAATGAGTGTAAAAGGAAAAAAATTAAGACTACGTATGCTATATTGGTGAGATTCTTCTTTGCCCCAACAAAAGATGCCGATGAGATAGCCACAAGAAAAGGCAGAGAGAAATAAACGTACCTTGCGGTCATCGTTTTTGAATATTCGGCCGCAGCCAGAATCGGCACAAATGCCCATAGAAGAAGAATAAGTGTGGCTTTTAGATTTTTTTTAAATCCCGAGTATACCCCCAGGACAAAAAGAGCAACGAGTGTGTAAGGTCCCAAAATAAGAAAGTATGCAAAAATCTGCTTAATGTGAGAAACGAAAGGGTTTAATGGGGCCTCTAGAAGGTGCCTTAGACCATATACGTAGTCTTGGTTTCTAATATCTATCATATGGAAATTAGTGCCAAGACGAAGAATGTTATACATTGCATAGCCAATTAAAAGAGTAGTAAGAGTAAGAAGTACTAATTTAGCCAGGTGGCTTAGGCCTGATTTTATCGTCTTAGGAAAATCGGACAATATCCATGCGCTTGGGAGTAAAATTGCAAAGAATATGCCCGGAGACTTTGTAAGAAGCGCTCCTCCCAAGGCAAATCCCGCAATCATTGCAAAGTCTAAGCGCATAGTTCTTACCGTAAGTACGCTAAAAACTAAGGTCCAAACTCCAAATAGAGTAAGCATCGAGTCGGCGAGAGCCAGCCTATCAAAAAAGACGGAGAACGGAGAAAGGGCATA
>CAYNFU010000037.1:4403-6408 GCA_964396785.1 uncultured Gammaproteobacteria bacterium
ATTGCCTCGTCCCCAAAAATGGGGAGAATGGTAAGGTTATAAAGCCTAAGGCCAAAGGCAACAATAAATATGATTACTCCAATTAATATGGTTTTCTTCCACTGCCCAAATAATTTTTTCATTTATTTGTATAGTCCTTTACTTGCATTTATCCTGACATGCATTAAATCGATTAATCCCTCCCAAGAATCTTTTAGCGGATTCACCCCAAAGTCTCCCCTCTCTCCTTTTTCTTCCCATTCGACGGAAACTTCAGCAATTTTAAAACCTAATTTTCTGGCAATATACAATATCTCAAGATCAAATCCGGCTGTAACGGCTGAACCTTTCTCGTTCCTCCCCCGGAAAACCTTAACCTTATTGGTAATTGGCTTAATTACTTCTTTCCTAAATGCTTTAAAACCACACTGCGTATCAACATATGGTAATCGTAAAATTAGAGTGCGAAGAATCATAAATCCATAAGCCATTGTTTTACGGACCACGTTTGCGCCCCTTCTACCTGACCTTGAACCAATTACGATATCATAGCCTTGAGTAAATTTTGGCAGAAATTTCTCAATTTCGCCTATGGGAGTTGCCTGATCCATGTCGGTGAAAAGAACAATCTCTCCACTCGCCGCGAGCATTCCAGCGATAACTGTCCCGGCTTTGCCACGGTGGGGTTCAACCATAACTTTAAAGCCGTTATGAGTTTTTACAAACTCTTTTGAAATCTCATTTGTTCCATCGGTCGAACCATCGTCAACTATCAAAACCTCCCACGAATATTTTTGTTTTGTTAGATAACTGTAAACGGCCTCAAGTGCTCCCTTTTTTAAATTTCTCTCCTCGTTATAAGCAGGAATTACAACTGATAAAAAATGATTCATAGCTACTCGGTATATCCAAACATGGGGTCGCTTAGGTTTGAGTCTTGACCACTGCAACTTTCAGCCACCTTATCCTTAGTATACCTTTTATAGTCAGGGTAGATTAAGCCGAGAGCCCCGAAATTCTTGTGGGTGGGAAATAAAACATCATTTAAGGGAAATACTATTGTATATACTGGGCTTTCGCTATCCGGGCGGTTTACGTGCATATTCTCAAGCCAAAAGAAATACCTGTAGCCAAGATCGTATCCTGGTTTTGTTATATAGGAAATTGCTATACACGGGTAATTATGTTCTTGGGCATCCCTTTTTATATCCGCTACAAGCGCTTTGCGATAAATATACCCCTGCCGGCTATCTTCATAACTAAAGAATTTAAAGATATTGACGTAAACAAAAAAGGCCAGAAATAGATAACCTATGACTCCCCCTTTTTTGGATGAAAGGAAATAAAAAAGCGATAACGTTAAAATGGTAAGCCAAACTATTACCATTCCATTAAGATAGTATTCAGAAACCTGCTTTGAATAAAATGAGAAAAAAAGTACCGGAAGGGCACTCCAAAGAAATAGTATTGTCGCAACCCCTTTGGACAATTTCTTCTTGACCACCAGAAGAACTAAGGCAATAAGAAGAACCGAAGGCAGAACAAAATTAAATTTCTGGGGCGGGTACCACACAATGTTCGTAATGATTTGAGAGGAAATATGGATAACTCTACTAAATTGTTCGAACAAGGTAAGTTCTGAGCCTTGATTCGTAGTAAATGAAGAAACGACAGCCCTGACCTGTATAAAATTGTGTCTTAATTCGAAAATAAAAAATGGAATTGACGTTAAAAAGAAGGTTACTATCCCCAAAAAGGCCTGTCTGAAATTAAATCTCCAACGACTAATTATTAAAGAAGTGGGGATAAGGACTGTTAATAGCACCAAAGCTACATTAAAGTGCCATATAAGAGAAACTAAAAGACCTAGAAGAATAAAGCTTTTTGTATATTTCCTAGAGAGGATGCCCAATATTGCGTACAAGTACCATACACTCCAAATAATAACCGGCGTCGTGGGAACGGTCCCTCGGTCATTCATTACAATCGAATATGAAACCGCAGAGACAAATGCCGCGATTAGTCC
>CAYNFU010000038.1:0-6250 GCA_964396785.1 uncultured Gammaproteobacteria bacterium
AAATAAGTCGTGCCGAGGCAAAAAGTGCTTGTTTTGCGCGCCTCGGGCGCGTTTTTTAATGCAATGAAGAAACAAGAAAAAGTATTTTTCGTAGAAAATTTAATAGAAGAGCTTAAGAGCGCCAATGCGGTAGTTCTAGTCAACTATTCCGGGCTTTCCGTAAAGGCCCAGCAAGAGCTAAAAAGGAGACTTTCCGAGGTTGGGGCCAAAATGCTCGTTGTCAAAAATACTCTCCTTAAAAGAGCGGGTGAAGCTGCGAAAATTGATAAAGAAGTTTTGACCGACACTGTCCTTACCGGCCAAACTGCTCTCATTTTGGCGAGTGAAGACGCAATCGCTTCCCTTTCGGTCCTCGGTAAATTTGCCAAAGAATTCGAGGTTCCTTCTTTAAAGGTTGGAATTGTCGACGGGGCTTTCCAAAATACGGATTCACTGGTTAAATTAGCAAATCTCCCGGGAAAAGACGCCCTTTTGGGAGAGCTACTTGGGGTTTTAATGGGCCCTTCATATGGCCTTGTCCAAACTCTAAATGCCAGTACCCAGAAATTACTTTTTGTTCTTAAATCGAAGGCGGGGTGATAATTATGGCAGACGATACAAAACAAACTGAAAATGTTAAAGCCGAGGTTAAAGAGGAAAAGAAGGAAGTGAAAAAGGTCGCAGGGAATGTTGGAAAATTGGTTGATGAGATTGCAAAACTCACAGTTTTGGAGCTTAGCGAACTGGTTTCGGCTCTTCAAGACAAACTGGGAGTAAGTGCAGTCCCTATAACCCAAGCTCCGGCGGCACAAGCTACGGGAGGAGAAGCCCCTCAGGGAGGTCCTGAATCTGCTGGTGGTGGAGTTCAGAGCGTTACCATAACGGCAGCTGGCACAAATAAAATCGGGGTAATCAAGGCATTAAGAGAAATTAATCCAAATTTAACTCTAATGGATGCGAAAAACATGACCGAGCAATTGCCCGCTGAAGTTCTCAAAGACGCAAAAGCCGAGGATGTAAAATCCGCAGTCGAAAAACTTAAAACCGCTGGTGCTACAGTTGAAGCTAAGTAATCACAAAACCCCGTCGGCTTTTAAATTTTTTTAGCCCGGGGTTTTGTTTTGGGGTCAGAAGGAGAATGAGAGCTCGTTTGAGTAAGCCCCACAAGTAGTTCCCGTCCACTCACAGACTCGGTAGTACCAGGTCTTCCCCGGCTTCATTGGACCCAAAGTTTTAGCGTATCCAAAAAGGGGTTCGTTCGTTCTTTTATCCCCTGGGTAGGCTTTTCCAGCTGTTGTCGACCAAACTATTCTAAATCCATTGGAGGCGAGTCCATCTGCAGTCCAGGACAAGGAAACCGCTCCTTCTGGAGTTTTTTGTCCAGTCAGAGTGATACTCCCCACTGCCCCAGTCGTTGTTGTTAAAAAGGCTTGTTTAATAAGCTCTTTTTTATCAATTCCCAAATCCTCAAGGGCAGCCTTATATGCCTCTTTGTCTTCTGAAATTCCGGAGGAGGCTACTATGGAAATTAACTCTGCCTCTATCCTCTTTAGCTCCTCCTCTAGGGCCCACTGGAGGAAATTGTCGACCTCAAGCTCGGAGGCAACCAAGGTTGCTGGCACGCTTGAACCTTGGATGAATTGTTTATTTTGGGCTACTTCAAGTACATCTTGCCCTTCGGTTATTTTGACCTTGCTTTCATAGACATTAACTAAAACCGACTCGTCTTTTTCAACCGAGAAAGCCGTACCCAAGGCTTCTACTTTAATTTCCCCGGCCAGAACTGTAAATGTTCCCGTGCCTGCGTCATCTACAAATGCATACGTTATTCCTTTTTCCTGAGAAAAACTCATTGATTCGGGGGCCAGACTCGTAAGAGTAAGCTTGGAGGAAGGTCCTATTCTTAAAATACTTCCACCGCTAAACGTAAGAAGGACTTTGGTATCAGCCTCTGTTTCAATCGTCGCTCCCTCATACACACTTTGACCTTGGGCCAAATCGGAGCTTGTATCACCCAGTAAGCTTGTTGCACTACCTTCAAGATAAGTAACCTTGGCACTTGCCACCACCGGCGTCGGAGTGGAAGTTGCAATGGCAACCGGTTGAGTTTGCTCAGCAAGACGCGGGGCATAGCGAGAAGCCAAATAGATTCCCCCGCCTATTGTCCCTAATAGTAGTACCCCAACCACTCCTAAAAGAACTGCTTTTTTGCCTCCACCGGAAGAACCGGGAGATGTGGGGATTGTCGAGGTTTCGGTCGAGAAACCCTGAGTTGGTGTGGCAACCACGGGGGAAACAGACGGTGGCGCTGGCACTTGATTTTCGGGGGGAGGAAACTGCGGGATTGACGGGGTTTCCTGATCGGAAACTTGAGGCGCGTTTGAAGCCTGACCGAAAGAGCTTTGGGTGAAATCAGGACCAATCCCACTACTTTCTGGTTTGTTTTGCAATGTATCCCCCTGAAAATCACTTGGGGCACTACCCGGGTTTATTATTCCTCCAACGTTGGGATTAGCAGGATCCATACTTTAAGATAATAGCAGCTAACACTCACATTTTTCAATATTGAAATTCACAATAATCTTGGAGCTTAAGCTCGTTTTTAAAATATTTGGCGATTTTTCTCATTTAGTTTTCTTTCGAAATTATAGACCAATTCCTTAAGAAAGTTGTCTCTATTCTTCATCTCCCAACGGGGAAAACCTATTTGGTCGTTTATTTCAAAAATCTTGGGAACCCCGTCAGGACCAATTCCGAAATCTATACTATACGAAGGGTCGTTGTATTTTTCAAAGAATTTTTTGATAACCGCATCGACAATTTTTTTTACCGAATGCGGAACCTTAGTTTCGTAGTCAATCTCATGAAGGTTGCCACCCTCGGCCACATTTGCCTTGAAGCTTCCTTCTTGGGGAATTCGCACATTGCTCCAGACTGCCTTTGCGTTTACTATCGCAACCCTTAGGTCATGAAGCCCAGAGGCAACTAACGGTATTCCTTGTGAAGTATCGACAAACTCTTGGGCTATATACTTTTTAAACTTTTTCGGAAACCTGAACTTAATAGCCCGACTTTTTGGACCAACAAATACGCCTTGACCTTTTAGTCCATTATATGGCTTTAAAACGACCCATTGGGTACTTATTTTCGGAAGTATATTAGCAATATCCACCTGCCTTTTAACTAGAAAGGTTTTCGGCATATGCTCATTTAGAATCTTATAAGCCTTCCATTTATCCCAACAAAGAACTTTAAAGTCCCTTCTATTAACCCAGATTGTACCTTCGTCTCCTTCAGGTGGAAATTTAACACCGGCACTTCTATCATAAACCAGATCCATTTTTACCTTGGTTTTCATTTTTTTAAATTTACCCTTATCAAATTTCCAGCATCCTGCAAATACTCCTCCACTCTTATACGTTTTTTTTGTTAGGACATAAGCCTCCCAGCCTTTATCCTGACAAAGCTCAAGTAGTCGAAGATAAACAGGAAGTTTGACTCCTATATGGCCGAGGGGGGAGTTACCTTTAAACTCCCTGGAAAATGCCATACCGACTTTAGATACTGACACCTATTTATCTATCTCCTCTCCAAGAAACTTGGCAATCTCGTCTATTTCTGGGGAAAGACTGGTATCATAGGTTATTCCCGGTCCACGATTGACTTCGACCAAAAAAATATTGTTTGTCTTTTTCTGGGTAGCTACGTCAACTCCGGCAGTTTGTAGGTTTAACACTTCTGCCGCCTTTACTACAACGTCTGAAATTCTTTCTGGGATTTTGGCAATCGGGAGAAATTCCTCACCTGCACCAAGGGCAATATTATGTCTAAATTCCCCTTTTATAGTAATTACTTTTCTTTCCCAAACTCTCGCTTTATTTCCCAGAACCAGTACTCTGTATTCATCTTTAATGTTGATAAATTTCTGAAATAAATATTGATTATTTCTGCCCTGGCTATCAGTAAGGGGAAGTTTCTTAAAATCTTCTTTTGTTCTAATTAAAATTACACCCTTTCCTCTCTGGGTAGATAACTCTTTGGCAATCAACGGTAAACCAAATTTTCTAATAAGACTATTTTGGTATTTTTCTATGTGAGTGGGCCAAAAATAAATTGTGGTGAAAATCGGAAGGTGTGCTCTCGCTAGGCGGACTAAAGACGTAAACTTGCTTCCCAAAGGTCCAATGTTACCCCAAGTGCTATCGATATATTTAATTCCCAATTCTTCCAAACACAGTGCCAGGGTAGCGGCGATTCCCGAAAATTTATCCCCGGCCCTTCTAAAATATACAAGGTCAAAGCCGGCCATTGGCATATCCTCAATATTGACGGCAATACTATCTGGGTCTAGCTCAAAATATAGATCCGAAAATCTACCCAGGACAATTTGAATATTTTTACTAGAAAGCCTTTTGGCTATTAGCTCTGCAAATAGTTCCTTTTTGGGTCCGACCTTGTCCACTAAAATTAATATTTTTTTCATTCAGTTTTCACCAAAAATCCTTTCAAATCTTTTCTCCCAATTATTAGAGGGGTTCTTAAATGGGACCTTCCAGCCACATTTACGATGGTTGATATTCTTGTTCCGGCCAAATAATAAGTCAGGCTTATTACTTTTCTGGTTTCTTTGCCTAAAGAACTTTTATAAATTTTGGTCCATAGGATATTACTTTTATCAAGAATTCCCAACTTTTTGGCAACCTCCCTATCAATAGAAGATTTCCAAGCCCCAGTATCTATTTTTGCCTTAATTGTATGTTTCTTATGATCCCCGCCTACTACTCGAACATCTTCCCAAACCCCTACTGTTTTAATACCTTCTTCAGCCTTTACTCTGTCTGCGAAACGGGCGGCAAAAAGGGCTTTGGCTATTTTTACACCGTGTACAGGACCACGAACCTCGAGCTCTTCTACCCTTTCAAGCCGCTTTTTAAGGCCGGCCAAGTTTGCAAGTTGGATTTTAAGGCCAGGTTGAGCATTTAACTCCAAAACCATGGGACCCTTTTCCGGGTGAAGGACAATATCAACTCCTAAATAACCCATTCCAGAGGCCATAGATGCTTCTACTGACATCTCAAGTATCTTCGTCCAGTCGGGTATCTTTATTCCTCGAAGCTTCCGCTCCGTTCCAGGTTTATGGAAGATTAAATCACCATGCAAATAAGCTTTGGTGGTAATTCCAGTTGCCATGTCTATTCCCACGGCTATTGCCCCCTGGTACATATTGGCGCGCCCCCCCGACTCCTTGGTTGGAAGCCTAAGCATAGCCATAACGGGAACTCTGTTAAAAACGATAATTCTAATATCGGGAGTACCCCTATATGCGTACTTTCTAAAGGCCTTGTGTCTGCCTACAAACTCTTGAACGAGGGCGCTGTCCGGAACGTTCCCTAGGCTAAACGCCCCCTCGAGAATGTCCTGAACATGAAGTTTCAAATCCTCAATCCCAACTCTACTTTTTTGGGTAGTAATCCAGGCGTCTTTGTCTTTGGTCCGGGTTTTAACAACAACTATTCCTTCTCCCCCAAGGCCTCGGGAAGGCTTTAGTGCAAATGCAGCCGGTAGACTCTGCCAATCAAAACTCTCAATATCTATTGGGTTTTTAAACTTTTTATAAATTTCTGGATGAGGGATTCCTACCCTTTTTAAGACTTTGGCCGTTTGCAGCTTAGAATCACAAATCTTTCTGCCTGTTAGCGTGTTATAACGGTAAGAAAATAGCTGGGTTCGGGCATTTAATCCCAAAACATTTGAAATTTTCATTTTAGGACTGAATTAGCTTTCTGAAGCGCCAGATCTCCATTAATCTCAAGCCCACATAGCGTCCCAGGATGAGGTTAAAGATTAAAATTACAAGAAGATATATTTCTGGTTTAAGAAGGGCATATTCCTGAACTGGCTTTAAAGTAAGAACAAAATATGAAGCCAGGGCTAAAATTAGGGTTTCGGATGTTAGATTTACCGCAACCTTGGCACTTTTCCCTAGCTGCACACGAGTAAAGTCCTCCGATAGAAGCACTAAAATTAGAACCGGGAAAATAGAAACGTTAGATAAAGTAGAACTATTTATCAGAGGCGCCGCAAAAAGAACACCCAAAACTGCAATTACCACCCACCAAAGAAGAAGTGCCATTCGAGGCAGGTATTGAAGCTTTAACTTTAACTTCCTCAGGGTAAAGCGAATAAGTGTCGCAATCGTCACAATCACAAGAAATAGTCCTATTCCAACAATAGGGCCAGTCGCAACAAATGTTACCCCCAAGGCAGCTGG
>CAYNFU010000039.1:0-6180 GCA_964396785.1 uncultured Gammaproteobacteria bacterium
TATATAAATAGGATCCAGCCATAATGAGAAGTGCCCAGATTGCTACCGCCTTTGTTACTCCGTAAAACTCACTAATGGGTTTTAGCCATTTTGTTTCTTCATAAAGGTGAGAGAGCCAAAATACGATTAAAAGGAGTAAGGTTGCAAAAGGAAGAGCCCAGAGGTAGACGGAGACTGGCTGAATGCTATCCAGAAATATTCTAAACGGCCCGAAGTTTCTTAGGTAATAGGCAATAAAAAAGGAGAAGGATAAGGCTAGTATGTCAGAAAGATAAGTTAGAATGTTCAAATTCTTTCTGGAGGTAATTTTCATAATCTGACAACTTTACCAATGACTTCGTTATATTTTTTTCTCATAGTTGCAAGGGAATAATATTTCTCGACCAGTGCCTTGCCCTTTTTCGCCATTTTCGCCTGCAAAGAAGGCTTTGTCAAAAGTGAGACTACGTAATCGGCAAATGTGTCAGCGTCGTCCGCAATAAAAAGTGAGTTTTTAACCGCTTCGTTAATTCCTTGTGCACCTATTCGGGTGGTGACCACGGGCCGTCCCAAGGAAAGGGCCTGAAGAATTTTATTTCTCATCCCGGTTCCGATGAGGGTTGGTGTAACAACTACCGAAGCTTTTGAAATTACGTCTCTTATGTCGGGTACCTCACCAGTTACCGAGACTGCGTTATCTTTTTGGTATGAGAGGAGTTTTTTTGGAGGATTTGGCCCAGCGATAATTAACTTTACCCCAGAGATCTTATTTTTTATTTTTGGGAAAATTCTTTCAAGAAAGTAATAGATAGCACTTTGATTTACATATTTTTCCATGAGACCAGAAAAGACAATTATATTCTTTAGGGGAGTAGAATTTACCGAATAGTATTTTGTATCTACGACATTTGGAATCACCCAGATTTTTGTGTCGAAAGCTAAAATTTTTTTCAGGTAGTAAGCATCCACTTCTGAGCAGACAACCCAATTTTTAAAGTGCCTTGACGCCCATTTTTCATAAAGTAAGTATTTAATCCACTCTTCAAAATATAGGGGTTTTTGCCAAGGGGAAACCGAAGCTAGAGCTTTTTGGTAAAAAAGGGACATGGCGTCAGTTGAATCAATGATTACTGGAATTTTTATTTCCCGGGGGACATACTGAAGAGCTCTAAGTCTTTTAACAATAATTACGTCGTGAAGGGGGATTAGTTCTCTAACTTTTTCTTGAAGTGCTCCCGAGTAGCAGTAAGAAACTTCCATTGGTTGTGGGAATGCCAAAAATAAAAGTGAATCGGCTACACTTAGAAGTCTGGATTTCGATTCGATGTGCTCCACCCCATTTTTGTTGGAAGAGGGAGAACCTCCGATATTTAAATAACAACCGGTTACTTTATGGTCGGGGTCTAAAGCATCAATAATATGCTTTAGCCTTATTCTATGAAATCTATTTGGGACTCCCGGAGCAACAATAAGAATTTTCATAATTTAGCTTTATATTTATCAATTAAAATTTTTACAATTCTTTCGGCCGCCCTGCCATCTCCATAAGGATTTTTACCTTTTGTCATTCTTTGGTAGGAGGGGCCGCCCCTTAATAATTTTTGTGTTTCTTTGACAATATTTTCTTTTTTGGTACCTACCAATTTTGCGCGACCAGCGAAAATCGCCTCGGGCCTTTCGGTTACATTTCTCATAACAAGTACAGGAATATTTAAAGAGGGAGCCTCTTCTTGTATGCCCCCCGAGTCTGTTAAAATTAAATATGACTTTCTCATTAAGTTGGCAAAATCTATGTAGTTAAGGGGCTTAAGCAAGTGTATATTAGGAGAGTTTGCGAGTATTTTTCGCATCACCTCTTGTACATTGGGGTTAGGGTGAAGAGGGTATACTATCTCGACGTCATGTATCTTGCCTATCTCTTTTAATGCCAAAGCAATATTTTTAAGGCCTTTTCCAAAACTTTCCCTTCGGTGGGCAGTTACCAAGATGAGTTTTTTATTGTTGTCAATGTTAATTTTTTCTCGCCACTTCCTTTTTAAAATAAAAAAAAGAGCGTCGACAGATGTATTTCCGGTAATAAATATTTTTCTTTTATCTATTCCCTCCCTCAACAAGTTCTTTGCGGCAAGTTTCGTCGGAGCGAAGTTGATGTCGGCTATGTGAGTAGTAAGCTTTCTATTTATTTCTTCGGGGAAAGGGTCATATTTATTATGTGACCTAAGTCCCGCTTCAACGTGACCCACGTCAATTTTTTGGTAGTAGGCTGAAAGTGAAACAGAAAGGACCGTTGTTGTGTCTCCTTGAACAATGACTATTTGAGGATTAACTTCTTTCAGAACATTTTCCATTTTCAGTAAGACAGCCGCGGTAATGTCATAAAGGGTTTGATTTTTTTTCATAATGTGAAGGTTAAAGTCGGGTTTAATGCGAAAATCTTTAAAAACTTCCTGAAGAAGCTCTTCGTGCTGCGATGTTGCAACGAGAATGGGTTTAACTTCCCTGGGATACTTTTTGCAATAAAGGTAAACTGGGGCCAGTTTAATTCCCTCGGGCCTTGTACCGATTGCAAACATTACTTTTATCACATTATTCCCCGATTACCTTGAACCAAGCCTGCTTGAAGTTTTTGAGATTATAAGTTTTTCTAACTTCACTAAGTTGTTCTTTGGCTATTTTATCCCTATTTTTAAAGACATAAACCATTTTTTGGGCTAACTCCATGGGGTCAACTGAAGACTTTATAGTCGGAAGGTCGGGTAGTCCTCCAACATTTGTTGACAATGTAGCTACTCCACAGGACATACTCTCAAGTGCTGAAAGAGATGTGCCCTCTTCATAAAGAGTCGGAATAACGCTCATTAGTGAGGAAGAATAAATCTTGGGCATTTCCTTCCAGTTTACAGATCCCAAAAAATAAACTTTACCAACAAGGTTGAGGTTATGAATTTGTTGATAAATTTCGACAATGTAATTTGGATCTGAGGCGCCCCCGCAAATGACTAAGTTCGTATACTTATAGCGTTTATTAAAATCTTTAAAAGCCTCAAGTGCAAGATGAATACCGCGGCCGCGAACTATATTTCTGGGGACGAGTATAGGATTTAAGTTTACAAGGTCGCCAAATGTCTTAGTCTTTGTGAATATTTTCGTATCAACACAATTTGGGATAAACCAGCGGTTTTTGACTACTTCACTAAACATTCCCTCTTTGGGTTTTAGAGGAATGCCCAGGGACCTATAAAAATTTGAGTCATTAGCTACTATTTTATGGGCAAATTTCATTGCAAATTTCGCACTAGCCAAGTGAACTCCCCGATAAAGTGCCTCACTTTTTTGTGGTCTATCCCACCTTATTCCATGAGAGATAACAACTGTGTGGGGGTGCCAGAAAACTGGCCAAAAATGAAAAGGGTCACTTACTATTAAAACGTCTTCTTTCATCAAAGACGGGAAGTAAAGATTTAAAAGAATGTTATAAAAATACAAGGGTTTTCTTCTGAAAATTTTCCAAACTGGAACGAGCTTGAGTTCTTTACCCTTCGCCCAGTTATTTTTAGCTTGATAAACCCTTTGCGAAGATACTCGTTGACTGAGTAAGTCAAGCAAATTGGAAAGGTAAGTTTCCGCTCCCCCTATTAGGGGTTTATAAGTATATGCAATGTGTCCAATTCTTAACTTTTTCATTACAGCCTTTTATGTTCATAGCGGCAGTTAAAATTAACAATCCCCTTATAAAATGTAGGTTCTCCCTTAACCTCTATTTCCTGGTTTTCAATCGAATCATAGCGAATGGTTCTTACCATATCTGCTATACCAAAGGAGAAATAGAGTTTTCCTTCGATTGGCGGAAGGGATGAAATGTAAAATTTAACCCGGCCTTTTCCTTTTGAAGTTTGGATAGGGTCCGTAGAAAAACCATAAAGGTTTAGGCCGTTTTTGTCTGTAATTGAGATACCGAATGAGGAAGGTAGATTACCTTCCCTGTTTTCATAGGTTACGATAATGTCTAGAGGCTCATTTATTTTAAATTTCAATTTTTTCCTTTTTGTATCTCCAATAAATTCTATCTTTTTAATGAGAATTTTTTTGCTTTTGCCTCTCTTTCTAAATGTTGCTTTTTCATCTAAGACGTAATGGTGTAAGTAATGATTTATTACATCAACCGCTTCTCCTGACTTGACAATACGACCTTTGTTAAGAAGATACACTTTCTTACAAAGTTCCTTAACCAGGAAAAGATTGTGAGATACTAAAACTAAGGTTTTATCCTTTTTTTGAAATTCAGAAATTTTTGCAATACTTTTTCTTTGAAAATGCTCATCCCCCACTGAAAAAACTTCGTCGATAAGAAGAACGTCTGGGTTAAGATGGATTGCTACAGCAAATCCCAAACGGACTACCATACCCGATGAATAGGTTTTGACGGGCTGCCTTATATAATTACCAATATCGGCAAAATCAACAATTTGGTTATACCTTTCACCTATTTCTTCTTTTGTATAACCCAAAAGTGCTGCATTCAAATAAATATTTTCTTCTCCAGTCATATCTGGATGAAACCCTGCACCGAGCTCAATAAGAGATCCCACTCTCCCGTCTACCAAAATTTCTCCTTTATCTTGCTTGGTTATACCGGCAATAACTTTAAGAAGCGTAGATTTTCCTGAACCATTTTCTCCTATTATTCCAACTGTTTCCCCTTTTTTCACAGAAAAAGTAATTTTATTTAATGCCAGAATTTTTTGTCTTTTTTGAAAAAGTAAAGTTTTTATCAGAGATGAGAATCCCTGGATTAACGTATATTTTTTTGAAACATTTAAAAGCTTAATTGCGTCCATTTTTATACCCAATCGGAAAAAAACAACGAGCGCGCCTTAAAAATATTGAATCCAAAAAGGAAAAATATTATAGATTCCAAAAGGCTTATGACAATCCCTTCCAAGTAAATTTCACTTCCCAAAAATATATATTGGAAAAAATTAGTAACTCCAACCATGGGATTTAAACTATAAATTAGCTGGAGTCTTTCGGGCACAAAACTTAGAGGATAAAAGACTGGGGTTAGATAGAAAAGCATCAAAAGTGCCGCTACCACAATGAAGGAAATATCACGGTAAAGTATCTGGAGGGACGATGTAAGAAGTATAAGACCAGTCAAAAGTGTGGTTTCCAAAAGTATTGCCAAGGGTAAAAAAATAATGGATTTTTGAGGAGCAAGTCCAAGAAATATAAGAATTATCAAAAAGGGTATAAGGGCGAGAGTGAAATGAACAAGATTAGCAAGTACCACAGAAAAAGGAATTAATTCTCTGGGAAATGCAACCTTTTTAATAATGTCTCTATTTGAAGTTAATGACGAGGTACCGATCATAAGAGTTGTGGCGAAGTATGTCCAAGGAAGAAGCCCAGAGAATAGAAACAGGGGGTAATTTTCTATTTGGACTTTGAGTATCAAAGAAAATACTATCGTTAAGACAATCATTTGAAAAAGTGGGTTAATGATAGCCCACAAAAATCCCAAGATACTACTTTTGTATCTCCCTTTTAGTTCGCGAACGGTAAGCATCCAAAGAAGCCATATACGTTGACTTGAGAAAAAATCAGACATTTCACGCAATTTTAGCAAATATGGGATTAAATTATTTGGTTACTTTTTTATCCTTGCTTCTATGATTTTCTCTAGGTTTTGAGCTTCACTATTTGCGGGATCAAAAAGTTGTGCTTCGATAACTGCCCCTTGGGCCTCATCAGTCTTTCCATGAAAAAAAAGTAGGTCGGCATAAAGGGTATGGAGTTTTGAGACGTCTTTATTAAATCCCGTAAATTCGTAAAGATAGGAAAAACCCTTAAAGGATTCATTGTAGGGAAAAGCCTCTGCCCCCTCACTTAAAATATTTTCTGCTTCATCCAAGTCCAGCTTTGCCGTGGCCATTTCAGCCGCCCCTTGGTAATATTTTACTTCGGTAAAGGGATTGAGTTTAATTGCCTCCCGGTATTTATCCTCTGCAGTTGTGAACTCTCGCTTAAATTCCAAAACTTGCGCTTGAGAATAAATTGGTTCGGCGCTAAATGGGTTTAGAGTCTCGGCTTTTTTAAAAGAGGAAAGTGCCTCGTCGTATTTTTCCGTTAGCCTACTTAGATTACCGCTTGCTAGATAGTATGAGGAATAAAATGGGGCGTTTCTCAGGAATTTTAAGCTGG
>CAYNFU010000040.1:0-5286 GCA_964396785.1 uncultured Gammaproteobacteria bacterium
TGAGTCGCAATCTAATCTGCCTCAGCTTGTGGTAGACTCCGCCCCAGGAAACGTTTCAGAAAAGATTTCAGACGAGAATCTTTTTGCCATGCAAATAGTTGGCGACCTATTTTCCTTCTATCAAGTTAGGGAAGGGAAAGTTAGCGAAGGGAATTTGCAAGTTGAACTTAAAGGGAAAATAAGAGTAATATTTCCACTTGAGGGGGATAGAAGTGTACTTATCTCTTCCTTGGAATTAGTTTTAAAAAGGTATGATGACGCGGGGGATGTTCCACGGGAGATTGATTTGAGATACAAAAATCCTGTTATCCGGGAGTGAAAAATACTCTACAATAAATAAATATGGCAAAAAACAGAATTATCGCAGGAATTGAGCTAGGTTCTTCTAAGGTCGCAACTTTAATTGCACAAGTAGCCACAGACCCTGTTACCTTTGAATCAAGCATTAATATTGTGGGAGTATCGAGTGTTGCCTCACAAGGAGTAAAAAAGGGGCAAATTGTAGATATTGAAGAGACGGTTGAAGCTGCAATTTCCTCAATCGAGGCTGCCGAAAGGATGGCCGGCTATAACCTCGATAGCGCTTATGTTTCCTTGGGGGGTGCCCATATTGCATCTCAAAATTCACATGGGGTTGTAGCAGTATCTGACCCCGATGGAGAAATTACGGGGGACGACGTTGAAAGGGTGATTGAGGGAGCATCGGCCGTATCACTTCCTTCTTCCCGTGAAGTGATACACGTCGTACCCAGGGAGTTTATCGTCGACGGGGAAGCGGGAGTAAAGGACGCTGTGGGAATGAGTGGTGTAAGGCTCGAAGTAGATACTCATATAATTACCGTTTCCTCTGCCGCAATGAAAAACTTGAGAAAAGCGGTTAATGAAATGGGGATAGAAATTGAAGGGTTAGTATTTTCTGGGTTAGCGTCAGCCGAAGCTGTACTATCCTCAACCGAACGAGAACTCGGAGTGGTTGTCGTGGATATAGGAGGTGGTACGACTTCTGTTGCAGCCTTTATCGACGGGGAAATAACATATTCAGGTGTGATTCCAATTGGGGCCAAAAATGTAACCAACGATTTGGCAATAGGACTAAGAGTTTCTTTGGAGTCCGCCGAGAAAATAAAGGTTTTTCTTTCAGATGTAGCCAAAAAAGGTAAAAAAGCAAAAGACGAAAGCGACCTATTGGATTTAGAAAGCCTGGGAATTCCAGAAGTCAAAAACGTTTCCAAAAGGACTTTGGTAGATGGGATAATAAGGCCACGCTTAAATGAGATTTTTACCATGGTCCGGCTTGAACTTGATAAAGTTGGTCTTGCCAACCGAGTCCCATCCGGAGTTGTGGTTACTGGTGGGGGCGCAGAGACTGTGGACGTGGAAGATTCTGCAAGGAGGATGCTTTCCCTCCCAGTTCGGATCGGAAAACCAAAAGGGGTTGGGGGACTAATTGACGATGTTATTACACCTTCTTTTGCAACCTGTGTGGGACTCATTATATATGGGGCAAAACTTGCACCCAAAGAGGGCTTGACAAGCTTCGGCAAAAGAATAAAACTACCTGGAAAAGGTTTGGCTCAAAAACTTATTGACGCAGTCAAAAATCTTCTGCCCTAGACTCTTGCAATTTACTCCTGCCATCTATACAATCTTGAAACTATAGATTCGAAAGTTATTTATGGCACTTGTTAAACCAGATTCGGCAAGAATCGCAAAAATTAAAGTAGTAGGGGTTGGAGGTGGTGGTGGAAATGCGGTTTCTTCGATGCTTGAGACAAATAGCGTAAATGGGGTTGAATTTATTGCGGTCAACACCGATGCCCAAGTACTTCTTGCAAATAAAGCCCCAACCAAGCTTCAGGTAGGAGAGAAACTCACAAAAGGTTTGGGAGTAGGGGGAGATCCGACCAAGGGTCAACAAGCAGCGGAGGAATCAACTGAGAAAATAAAGGAGCTTTTACTCGACTCAGACATGGTCTTTATAACAGCTGGGATGGGTGGAGGAACTGGGACCGGGGCCGCTCCCGTTATCGCAAAACTAGCCAAGGAGTCTGGAGCACTTACCGTTGGAATTGTGACAAAACCTTTTGCTTTTGAAGGAACAAGAAGGTTGGTTATAGCCGAGGACGGGGTTGAGAAGCTCAGGGAATCGGTCGACACGTTGATTGTAATTCCAAACCAGAGGTTGATGGACGTTATTGACAGGAAAATGACTCTTCTTGAGGCTTTTAAAGTAGTAGATTCGGTTCTGGGGCAAGCCGTTGGAGGAATTGCAGATATAATTACTACCCCTGGGTTAATTAACGTCGACTTCGCAGACGTTAGGGCGATAATGCAAAGCGCGGGAACGGCGCTTCTCGGGATAGGGACGGGAGTTGGTGAAAATCGCGCTCAAATGGCAGCTAGAGCCGCCGTGTCCTCCCCGCTTCTTGACCTTTCAATTGAAGGTGCAAGGGGAGTTCTATTTAATGTTGCAGGAGGGAGTGACCTGACAATGTTTGAAGTAGATGAGGCAGCGAGGATAATTTCTTCCTCGGCTGATGCTGACGCAAACATTATTTTCGGAGCCGTAATAAAGGATGAACTGGTCGACCAGGTGCGAATTACGGTCATTGCAACTGGTTTTGACGAAACTAGGGCAAGACTCGCACAAATTTCTCAACAAACGCCAGAGCCACCCGTGATACAGGGTGTGGTAAGTGAGAAAAGGGAAGCTCCCAGCCAGGAGCATTTAGAAGTTCAGGGAGATGAGGAAGAAGAAAAAAGTGATAGGCCGTTCGAAGAACCACCAGAGGAAGAGGAAGAACAAGATATGTTTGGAGAGAAATTTGAAATACCTGCTTTCCTTCGCAAAATCCACTAGGTTTGGTGTAAAATAGCTTCAAAAGTAAAGAGATCATCTATATGAGGAAAGGAAATATAAAAGTGTCAAGGTGGGTTGCAATTTCGGGTAGTTGGGCGTACGCAACCAAGAAAGAGGAGAAAGACGTTAGGGATATAGTTAGAAAAATATTAGAGAAGGGGGAAGGAATAGTCACTGGAGGTGCTTTAAATGTCGACTCCTTTGCGACAGATGAAGTAATTAAGTTTGATCCCAATTGTAGGTATATAAAAATATTTCTTCCAACCACACTTTCGCTCTATAGCAAACATTATAGAAAAAGGGCAAAGGAAGGAGTAATTACGGAAAACCAGGCGGAGAAGCTAATTGCGCAACTTAAGTTTATTAAAAGGGCAAATCCCGGAGCCATAATCGAGAACAAAACTAATAAAGTTGTTGATAAAAAAGCATATTTTCAGAGGAATCAAGATATAGTAGAAGCAGCGGATGAGCTTATTACCTTCCATGTAATTGAAAGTACTGGAGGAGGAACTCTAGATACAATTGAAAAAGCTAAAAAATTAGGCGTTCCGTTTAAGAGCTTTAATTATTCTCTTGGTAAATAGTTCAGATATTACACAAAATCGCTTCGTTGTTATAAAATGGCTTCAGCATGGCTTACTTTGACAAAGTTGACCCTAAACCAGATTTTCCCAGTATGGAGAAAAAGCTTCTTGGCGAGTGGGATAAAAAAAGAATCGTTAAGAAATATTTAGATAAAAATAAATCTTCAAAGAAAAATTTTTCGTTTTTGGATGGTCCCATTACGGCCAATAACCCAATGGGTGTTCATCACGCTTGGGGAAGAACCTATAAAGACCTCTGGCAGAGATACAAAAATATGCAGGGTTTTAAGCAGAGATTCCAAAACGGATTTGATTGTCAAGGTCTTTGGGTTGAGGTTGAAGTCGAAAAAGAACTGGGACTTAAGCATAAAAAAGACATTGAAAATTTGGTACCCGGCGATAAAAGAGCCTCAATTGCAAAATTTGTTGAATTCTGTAAGGAAAGAGTTAATAAGTATGCAGGTATTCAAACCGAGCAGTCAAAAAGGCTTGGATATTTCATGGACTGGGATAATTCCTACTACACTTTATCGGACGATAATAATTACATGATTTGGCACTTTCTCAAAAAGTGCCATGAACATGGGCTTATTTATAAAGGACGCGACTCTGTCCCTTGGTGTCCTCGCTGTGGTACCGCAATTTCCCAGCATGAGATGCTTACAGAAGATTATAAAGAAGCTACCCACGAATCAATTTTTATTCTCTACCCCGTTAAGGGTAAAAAGGATACTTATCTATTGGTATGGACCACGACCCCCTGGACTCTTCCCGGAAATGTGGCGGTTGCGGTTGACGGGGGACTAACCTATGTACTTGCTGAAAAAGATGGAAAGAAATATTACTTAGGAAAGGATTTAGCATCAAAACTGGGTTTCAAAGTCTTAGAAGCATTTAAAGGAGAAAAACTCGCGGGGCTTTCCTACGAATCCCCTTTTGACGATTTAGCCCGCGTTAAGGAGTCTTTAGGGAGTTTTACTCATAAGGTCGTTACCACGGATTCCATGATATTACCGGTGTCTCAGGAGGAAGGAACTGGTTTAGTACATGTAGCCCCAGGTGCAGGAACCGAGGATTTTCAACTTGGTAAAAAATTAGCTCTTCCTATAATTGAGCTTATTGACGAAGAGGCTACCTATATTCCCGATTTAGGCGAATTCTCGGGAAAAAATGCAAAAGAGCACCCCGAGATAATTCTCACTTATGTAAAAGAAAAAGAAGGGGGCAAATATTTATTTAATATTGCGGCATATACCCATAGGTACCCGGCTTGCTGGCGTTGTAAGACTGAACTCGTTTGGAGGGTGGTTGATGAGTGGTATATTGCCATGGATCCTTTGAGAGAACCCCTTAAAAAAGTGACAAAAAAAATAAATTGGATACCGGGCTTTGGCCTTAAGCGAGAAATTGACTGGCTTGACAATATGCACGACTGGCTTATTTCCAAAAAAAGGTACTGGGGACTTGCTCTTCCTATTTGGGTATGCGCCAAATGCGGGCATTTTGAAGTGATTGGCGGGAAAGATGAGTTAAAGGAAAAAGCGGTTGAAGGTTGGGATAAATTTGAAGGCAATTCGCCCCATAGGCCTTGGGTCGACGAAGTCAAAGTGAGTTGCGAAAAGTGTGGAAATTTAATGGAGAGAATTCCGGATGTCGGAAATCCCTGGTTGGATGCTGGAATTGTGTCTTTCTCGACGGTATCTAATGATAATAAAAGTGCGCCGCTTTACCTAACAGACAAGGAAGAATTTGAAAAGTGGTATCCGGCTGACTTTATTACCGAAAGCTTCCCCGGGCAATTTAAAAATTGGTTTTACTCGCTACTTGCAATGAGCACTGTTC
>CAYNFU010000041.1:0-5142 GCA_964396785.1 uncultured Gammaproteobacteria bacterium
CGAATATCAAGAGCCCGATTACTACGGTTACTGGTGGTCCAAAACCAAATATCAAAAAGCCCAAAGCGAATTTGAAGGGGATACGCTGACAATTACGCTACCACAGGCAATCTCGGCCGATAAAACTGGGAGTTACCTAGTTTACTTTCGAGCCATGGGTTATGCCCAAAAGAATATCTTTGGAGCCTATAAATTTACCTTTGAAACAATTAAGGTCGAGGACGATATAAGAAATTTAACGTTAGGAATAAGTACCGACTCCGATTTGGTACTGCGTGGGGCAACGGGGGAGGTAAATTATCGATTTGAGGATGCTGGGGTTGCGCTAAAAGGAGTTGGAGGAGCTCCTGCCGAGTCTTCCGCAATCGACACTTTTTATAACCAGATAGGTTACGGGAGCTTAGTAAAAACTGCCTCAAGCTTAGCTCCTCTTGAGTCCTACAGCGTCTCCTCGAGCTTTGCCGATACACGAATAAAGCTTTACGCTAAAGAAATTCTTATAGGGGTAGGTATTTTTCTAGGAATACTTGCGATGGTTCTTATCGTTGCGAGAATTATCCTCAAGAGACAATCTGCAAGAGCTCAAGGGGCACAAGCGCCAAGCTTTGATACGAAAAATTTATTTTTAAGCCTGGGTATAAGTTTCGCTTCGGCTTCTTTTATTACCGGCTACACAATACTAGCTATTTTGGCTGCGACTTATCTTATTAGGAGTGTCGGATATGACCTTCAGGCCGTTGTGACGATTTTCGTGGTTATAATATCCTTTGCGGTTTATGCGCTACTTTTGTTTGCCCCAGGGATCTACTTGGGAGCCAAAAAGTCAGTGGGTTGGGGGATTGCTACTATTATTCTCACCGTTGTCTGGATGTTCCTATTTTTGGGGGCAGGACTTTTAATTTATCTTGCGGTCAGAATTCCCAACGTTTACCCCGGTCCTATAATTCCTCTTCAGAGAGAAAGCTTACAATATTAAAGGATTTTAAGCTATTTTAATTTTTATTGAAGGCCCCATCGAAGCTTTGGCGTAGGCTTTCACTATTTGCTTGTCTTTTCCCAGAGCTTTAAAAATGGCTTCAGAATTGGCCACGAGTTCAGCCTCATTTTGGCTTACCTTTCCAACGACAGTATGAATAAGTGGCGCTTCCTTTTCGGTTTTTAGAGATAGGGAATTTGCGGAGAAATTAGGCGCCTTTTTGGAGTCGGTGATTAGTGTTTGGTTTTTGGGATTTGGCATTAAACCCCTTGGACCCAAAATCCTGGCAAAAGGAACGAGCTTGGGCATCATTTCGGGGGTAGCGAGCAATATGTCGAAATCGATTTTCCCAGAAGTGAGCTTTTCTATAGTTTTGTCATCTGCAATCTCCACCTTTTTAGCTTTTCCCGCTTGGTGGGGAAGAGTGACATTTGCGCTTGTTCCTACTTTCTTTACCACTAAATGAAGCTCAATGCTCCCGTCAAAGTTTGAATACGAAGTTTCCTTGGCAAGTTTAATTGCATCGGCTATCGGATAGGTTTTAGCCTTTTCGACTTTAGCCTTTGCCTCTTTATATTTTTTACTTCTTAGCTTAGGAGCCTTCTTGGCTTTACCGCCTTCCTCAGGTGTTTTTTCTCCCTCTCCCGGAAGTGGTTCAGCCTCAATGGTCTTTATCCTCTGTCCCCCTTTAAGACCAGCGATATGAATTTTTTCGGGCTTCTCCTTATCCTCTTTTTTGGCCTTTTCTTCTCTCTTTTTTTCATAGGCCGCTTTGCCCGTTAACTGGGCAACTTCCGTATCAACCAAAGCTGTCTTTGTTTTTCCCATTATTTTTCCTCAACAGTAATACCCATGGAGCGAGCCGTTCCTGCAACAATCCTTTTAGCCGCTTCCAAGTCTTTGGTATTAAGATCGTCCATTTTCTCCTTGGCAATCTTTTCAACTTGTGCGCTAGTTAGTTTTCCAACCAATTCTCTAGGGGTTGCACCTGAGCCTTTCTCAAGTCCTAATTCCTTCTTAATCATTGAGGAAACTGGAGCTTTCTTGATTTCAAAAGTGAAGGTTCTATCTTCGTAGATGGTGATAACTGCAGGAACAATCTCACCTTTCATCTCGGAGGTTTTCTCGTTATATGCCTTAACAAACTCCATGATGGCCACACCGTGTTGTCCCAGGGCTGTTCCCACTGGAGGAGCCGGAGTTGCCTCTCCCGCCTTGAGATTTATTTTGACTACTGTTTTTACTTTCTTTGCCACGAATATAATTTTAGCCAAGAAGGGTCGGAAACTTAAAGAAGCTTTCGACGCCTTCGCGTCTCCCTCAGATTATGAGGTAAAACGAATTTTAACTTAATAAATTGGAGAAGTAAAGTATAATAAGAGATATATATGACTGAGAGTGGAGAGGTAGGAAGAAGGACTGCACTTAAAGCAGGTATTCTGGGTACTCTAGCAGCTGCCCTGGCGATTAAAGGAGTGGACTTAGCTGCTGATAGACAAACTGACCTAAAGGACCCCAGGAACTTAGAAGCTTTTACTGGGATAAAGCCTCTTTTCCCAGGAATTCACTTAAATACTGATCTGGTAGTCAATGAGGGTGCTGGCATCTATAAAGAACCTAGAAAAGAAAGGTCTGAAATTATTGCCGAAAATTCATTAAGAGTAGGTTCACAGACGCTTATGGGTACCTTAGGAAGAAACGAGGGCTTGAAAGTTCAAGGTGCTTATCTTGCTTTACATGAAGCTGATGATAGTATAGATAAGGCGTGGGTCAGGACAATTGAACATGGGGGAGTTACAAGAAGTTATGATGTTTCCCGAAGTTGGGCCATTTTTGGTGTAAAAGGTGTAAGACTACCCGAAAGCATTCGAGGGGCCTTTCCTCAGGGGGCAGCTTGTGTGCCCATTGAAGGAGTGAATATTGATTTTGCTGGATCAAACGAGCCCAACCCTCAAAACATAATTTTTTCTAAAGAAATAAGCCTGGGAAAGCTTGTCCCTTAGACCTTTGTTATCTGAAGAAAATCCAGCTCCACCGGGGTTTCTCGGCCGAATATTGAAACTAGTACTTTTACCTTACCTTTTTCTTCGTCCATCTCATGAATCGTTCCCAAGAAGTCCGCAAAGGGTCCGTCGGTGATTTTGACGGCTTCTCCCACAGAAAACTTGGTTTTGAATCTGGGAGCTGGGGCTGAGATGAACTTTTGGATATTTCCAACCTCTGCTTCAGAAAGTGGAGTTGGAGCCTTTTCTGCCCCTACAAAACCGGTAATTCCGGGGGTAGTTCGAACTGCTAGCCAAGTAGGGTCATCGAGTAGCATTTTGACAAGAAGGTACCCAGGAAAGATTTTTTCCTTAACTGTTGCCTTTTTCCCTCCCCGAATAACAACTCTATCCTGTGTTGGGACCAAAAGCTCAAAGACCTTATCCGTCAATCCCATAGACTCTACTCTTTGCCTTAGAGTTTCTGCGACTCTTACTTCATGCCCCGAAGCTGTATGGACCACGTACCAGGAGACTCTGGGGTCCTCGGTTGTACCAATAATAATGTGTCCCGGAATTTTTTTCTTCCCGACACCACGCTCAGAGACTGCTATCTCTTCGTTTGTAGTTTGAACTGGTTCGTCCATGTTTACCTTGCAACAACTAATTCCAAAACTTTAGTTAATAAATAGTCAAGAGAGCCTGCATAAAATCCCACGGCTGCGGAAATCAAAAAAACAATCAAAGTAAGCTTTATTACTTCTTCACGTTTAGGCCAAGTGACTTTAGAAAGCTCAAGCTTTACCTCGGAAAAATAAGAAAGAACTTGCTTCACGAAGCAAATTGTAACAAAAAATATAAAGATTGACAATAAAAGGCTATTTTTAGCCAAGAATGATATAATTTCCACAAACTATGAAGCCTGAAAGAACTGCAGGGGTAAAACGAGTAAGATCAAGTTCCCCAGAAAAATTTAGACTAAGACCCTTACCTGAAGGCGTTTTTGAAACCGTGCTTTTATATGTAAAAAGGGCATTTCCACAAGAGACAATGGGTGTTGACGATACCTCCTTTTGGGTTGAAATAGAAAAGATGTCAGGGGCATTTCAAGGATCCAAGAAAGAAGCGATTTTCCAATATTACTTAAGGGGAGTTAATCACGTTTCCCTGGCAGAGTCTCTTTTGGGGTCCTTTCCAAGATTGAGGACCGCTGTAGCATTAGGCGAGATATCTTTTGTCCAAAGAAGGAATTTAGTTTCACAAGTTGCGAACTCTTTATTCGATGATTACCCACCGAGGTATAAAAAAGCACATCCTAAAACAACTTCAACCTAATTTTTCTTTCGAAAAAGCTCTTTGGAAGAAAGGGTATAAATTTATTGCGGGAGTAGATGAAGTTGGCCGTGGATGCTTTGCCGGACCTGTGGTTGCAGGATGCGTCGTCTTCAAACACCACTTCCGCATAATGGGGAAGATCAGAATCGATGACTCCAAGAAATTAACTCCGAGACAGAGAGTGAAGACAAACCTATGGCTCAAAGAAAATGTTCTAGCCTGGGGAATAGGGGAGGCTAGTGTAAGTTTAATTAATCGAATTGGAATGGGGAAGGCGACGAAGGTAGCCTTTAGGAGAGCGATAAAAGGGGTAAACAAAAAATTAGATTTTCTTCTTATTGACGCCTTTTATATTCCCTACGTGCGAGGTTTAAAAAGGAAAAACCAGAGGGCAATTGTCGACGGAGACGAGAAATCACTAACAATTGCGGCAGCCTCAATTATAGCCAAGGTTTATAGAGACTCGCTGATGAGGAAATTATCCATTAAACACCCAAAGTACGGATGGGAGAAAAATAAAGGGTATGGAACCAAGGAGCATCTAGGGGCATTAAGAAAATACGGGTTGACTCGCCACCATAGGAAACAATTTGTAGCGACCTATTTTAAAAAGATCTCTTCTTCTCAAGCTCAATTAAGTGCTTGATTCTGTATTTTTTCTCTTTGCGCCTTTCAGCTGGTTTTTTGTAGCGCTCGCGCTCCCTGTAGTCTAGAAGAATTCCTTCGTTAAGAACCTTTTTCTTGAAGCGGGCTATGAGCCTGTCCTCTGATTCGCCTTTTTGTTTCGTAACGACAACCATGATAGGGTCTCGCCCCCTTCCAGATTGAAAAAGTTAAGTTTAACTTCAT
>CAYNFU010000042.1:0-3605 GCA_964396785.1 uncultured Gammaproteobacteria bacterium
TCGTGGACAAGTGCAACTTTTGGCTCGGACATGAGCCAATTATAGCCTATGCCCTTACCTGCACCAACTGGAAGTAGTTACCGTCTAAATCCTCAAAAGTAGCAATCCAACCATATCCTTCAAGATGGTAAGTATCCTGGATTAATTTTACTTTAGCCTTTTTTAGCCTTGCTACTTCCTTTTTGATTTGGTCGACTTCGAAATTAATAAAAATCCTTCTTGACCCCTTATGGGCACCCTTAATCATATCGCTATCCACGATATAAAGGTCGCTTGATTTCCCAAATTCAAAGCCAAAAATCCTCGCCCTCTTCCCCATTTCCGCTTCCATAGTAACCTTTAAACCGACTTTGTTTTTGTAAAAGTCGGCCAGACGCTTTGCGTTTTGGCTAAAAACATTCACGCTTTCAATTCCTTTAATCATCTTCCTCACCTCCTTTCAAAATAAACTTGCCTGCTTTTCTTGATCTATTTCCTTCCCAACCTTTTTAACCCTCTCTGTTAAGGTTTTAAATCCGAAATCAGAGAATAAATCTAATACTTTCTTACTATCAATGTCCCATTTTGAAGCCTTTTCCAGATCTACCTTAACTGGTACGTCTCTCACAATGGTTGCCAATTTTTTGGAAAGCTTGGCTTCTTCTCTCCCTTTTTTAAGTTTGTCTGCGGTTTGAGGGGGCAAATCCTTTAGGTGTTTATATGCGCCTTCCAGACTTCCATATTTTTCCAAAAGAAAAATTGCGGTCTTTGGCCCAATCCCTGGCACGCCAGGATAATTGTCAGAGGGATCCCCAACTAAAGCTTTATAATCGTCAATCTGGAAGGGTGGAATTCCCATTTTCTCAACTACTTCGGGCTCTCCCATGAGCTTTGCTGTCGCGAATCCCGCAATTGGCATATATACCTTTACCCTTCCGTCGACCAACTGAAGTATGTCGCGGTCTCCAGTCACTATAACCACATCGTCTTTAAATAAAGCGGCAAGGGTTCCAATTACGTCATCCGCTTCGTATCCCGGCTTTGAATAAACCGGAATTCCGGCCGCTTCCAGAAACTTCCTTGCTTTATCAAATTGGCCTGAAAGTTCATCCGCCATATGCGGCCTTTGGGCTTGGTAGGAAGGGAACGCCTTATGTCTAAAAGTGGGTTCCTTCTCGTCAAAGCAAACCACAACATGGGTCGGTTTAAGTTCAGTGATAACCCGAAGTAGCATGGAAACGAGTCCATAAACTGCATTAATCGGCTCGCCTCTTTTTGTGGTTAAAAGAGGAAGTGCATGGAACGCCCTGTGGAGAATTGCATTTCCGTCAATTATGATAAGTTTGTTCACAATCTCCAATATTCTATCAATTTCTAGAGCATTTGATATAATCGGTCCATGGAAAATGAAGGATTCATATATCGTAATATGTCGAGTGAAGAAGTTTTAAGGTCTATGTTTGAAGATGCCGCCAGGTCACTGCTTACGGAACATGGATCTTTTGTACTAGGGGTATCCACACGTCAAAAAGATTACATTGGTTCGCCCGAAACGTCTCAGGATAATGTTGGCAAAACTCTATCTAAACTCCAGGGGCTTGCTAGAACCGAAAGTCCCTCAACGATGGGATGGTTTATTATCCCTCCTTCAGAGGTACAAAAACTTAACCCTAACCGTGTGATTTACGCCGAAGACTTTGATATAGAAGGTTAGCAACACTTTATCGCTAGGTTATTTTGAGGATTTTTTACCTACAATCTTCTCAAATTCGTCCCTATCTAAGGTCTCTTTTATTAGGAGTTTTTCTACAATTTTGTCGAGTGTTTTTTGGTTTTTCTTAACGAGCATTGTTGCTTGTTTATAGCACCCGTCAACAATCCTTTTGACCTCTAAATCGATTTTCTCCTGCATTGCCGGAGAAACCGTGGACTGCTCATACCACTCGAGTTGTCCGAAATCCCCGAGTCCCATCTCTGGACCCATGTTGATTGGCCCTATTTCACTCATCCCCCATTCAATAACCATAGCCCTTGCCAACTTTGTCCCTTGAGAAATGTCATTTTGAGCTCCGGATGTCATCTCATTGAATACTACCTCTTCCGCCGCTCTCCCTCCAAGCAAGGCTGTAATTTGATCTAAGATCCTACTTTTGGTCTCATGGGTTCTATCCGCAGCCGGAGGAATAAGGGTGTGGCCCAAGCTCATTCCCCTGGCAACAATAGAAATCCTGTGAACCGGATCCATTTTAGGTAGAACGTGTGTAACAAGTGCGTGTCCGGCCTCGTGGTAGGCTGTAATTTTCCTATCTTCCTCGGACTGGAGCTTTTTTTTGGCCGGTCCGAGTTTTACTTTTGTAGCCGCCTCCTCAACATCCTTCATTTCTATTGTGTGTTTCTCTTCCCTAGCGGCCAAAATAGCTGCTTCATTGAGCATGTTTTCAAGGTCCGCCCCTGAAAAGCCAACTGTTCTATCGGCAACTCTCCCCCAATCAATTGACTTCACAAACTTCTTTCCCCGTGCGTGAATTTTAAGAATTGCCTCTCTTCCCTCTTTATCGGGCATATCAAGAACAACCCGCCTATCAAATCTACCAGGCCTTAATAGCGCCGGGTCAAGCAAATCCCCTCTATTGGTTGCTGCAACTACAATAACATTGTCATTTGGGGTAAAGCCGTCCATTTCAACCAGTATCTGGTTTAGAGTTTGCTCGCGCTCGTCATGTCCTCCCATCATGCCGCGCCCACGTTGTCTTCCTATTGCGTCAATCTCGTCGATAAAAATGATTGCAGGGGCGGAGGCCTTCGCCTGGGCAAAAAGGTCTCGAACTCGGGAAGCCCCTACCCCAACCAACATCTCCATAAATTCCGACCCCGCCATAGAGAAAAACGGCACTCCGGCTTCTCCTGCGACGGCGCGGGCCAAAAGTGTCTTTCCAACTCCTGCTTGACCCAAAAGAAGTACTCCTTTTGGGGTACGTGCACCAATTTTTCTATATTTAGCTGGATTTTTTAGAAAGTCCACAACTTCTTCGAGTTCCTTTTTAGCCTCCTCAACCCCGGCGACATCATTAAATGTGACCGATTGCTTGCCTTTGGCAAAAAGTCTGGCGCGAGACCGGCCAAAAGAGAAAATGTCTTGGGCCCCACGGGACTGGGCACGAAGGATAAAGAAAAAGAATGCAGCCATTAATCCCAGAGGCAAAACTACGCTTAAAATATCCCCAATCACTTTTGAGAGAGACTGGTCAACTACTGTGTAGTTTATTTTGGACGGAGAAATTCCCTCTTTCTCAAGAAGGTCGGCAAAGCTCTCCGAAGGCTCCTTTGTAGTTGTCTTGATAGAACCATCTTTATAATTAAGAGTCACCTTTTCGTTTTCAACCGACACTTTCTCAACCTTCTCCTCTTTAATGTCAACTAAAGCCTGCGAAATATCTACGCGAGAATCCTCTCCTTGCATATCGGCGAAGGAGAAAAATAGAGGAAGAAGGAAAATGACCAAAAATACGCCTAGGAGGATGGTCCAAATATTGAGTTTAAACTTTAATACAAAACGTTTTTTACCAAGTGGAAATTTATTTTTAGTCTCCATATAAGCTTTTGGAATTATATCACTAATGCACCCA
>CAYNFU010000042.1:3705-4811 GCA_964396785.1 uncultured Gammaproteobacteria bacterium
CCCTTGCCACTTCCCTGGCCCTTTGGGCACCTTTGGCAAGAATTCTCTCGACAAGGTCCGGATCTTTCTCAAATACTCTCCTTTTCTCCTGAATCGGCTTTAACTCCTCATATATGGCTTTAGCCAACCCTTCTTTTAGTTCAGAATAGCGAATCCCACTCCCTTTATATGCCATTTCATACTCATCTCTCTTTTTACTTCCTCGGAAAAGCCCAACAAATGTAAGTAAATTGGCAACTCCGCCCTTTTCGGGAACTTTCTCGCCTTTGCCGGAATCGGTAGGGGCACCTGTAAGCCTCTTTTTGATCATCTCAAGGTCGTCGGTCAAGTTAACATAGCTTCCCTCGACACTTTTGCTCATTTTCCCCTCACCTGTTAGAGCCGGCACATATTCCCCTTCGGTAACAAATCTTTGGGGTTCGGGAAAATCTGTTCCATAAACCGAATTCATCTTTCTGGCTATTTCTCGGGAAACCTCAAGGTGTGGCTCTTGATCGATGCCAGTTGGAACGGATTCTGCCTTATAAATTAAAATGTCGGCGGCCATAAGAACAGGGTAATAAAGTAAGGCCACAGTTGAATCTTTGGGATGAAGTTTTAGTTTCTCTTTATAAGTAGGAAGGTGAAGCATCCTTGCTAGAGATACACTTGTTGCAAAAAGGTAAGAAAGCTCGACGTGCTCGGGAACTTGGGATTGAATAAAAAGAGTAGATTTTTCAGGGTCAAGTCCGGCTGCTAAATAGTCCAAAACAACCTCACGAATGTCGTTTTTGAGCTCTTTTTGATCATAAGGGGTAGTCAGCGTGTGAAGGTCGGCAACCATATAGAAGGTTTCGTACTCCGGATTTTCTTGCAGGGCCAGCATGCCCTTGACCGCGCCTAAATAGTTACCCAAATGTAGGCGGCCAGATGCTCTAATTCCCGATAAAACCCTCTTTTTACTCATAGTGTCAGTTTATCAAAAAATCCGCTTTTTAAGCGGATTTGGGGTGCCAGCGAGAGGATTCGAACCTCTGACCTCGGACTTATGAAATCCTCGCTCTACCCCTGAGCTACGCTGGCTCGTGTTGCGGGGCCAGGAGTTGAACCTGGCCTGGAAGATTATG
>CAYNFU010000043.1:0-4757 GCA_964396785.1 uncultured Gammaproteobacteria bacterium
GTTGGGGTGCTTCCTGACTTCGTGGTTCCTACAATTATTTCAACGTCAAAATCGCTACTTTCGGAAAGTTCACTCTCCTGTCTGACAATTTTGTAGCCGGCCATTGCCTTCTTTACGGCTTCATAGACTGCTTCCGGCGTATCTTTTTTAAGACTTACTTCGGAAACCGTATAGTCATAACTCTCAGCATTTCCTGTTTCTATCGTCTCAAAACCTTGTGCCTTAAGTGCAGTTTCTACTTTTCCGGCTTCCCCTGGGATTCCGGAACCATTAAGTATTGAAACGCTGTACTCTGAAAGGTCCACTTCCTCCTCCGGGGGAGCTGGAGTAGGAGTTTCTTGAGCCGAAGGCGCCGGAGTCTCTTCCTTTGGGGTCTCCCCTCCGGAAACTTTGGTTTTGTAATAATAAAATCCTCCCGCCACGAGCCCGAGAACTAAAACCAGGATAAAAACTATAATAAAAACTCTCTTTCCTTTCCCTCCCCCTCCATCCTCTGGTATGGTTAGGTCCAGTGTCGGAGCTTCTTCACTCTTTACCTCTCCCAATGTTTCTGTTGCTTTTGGCGGTTCCTCAATAGAGACAACTTCAGGAATTTCCTCTTTAGGCTTTTCTTCTTTTGGCTCCTCCGCTGGAGTTTCTTCTCCTCCCTCCTCAACCACCTCTGCCCTCCAGGCAGGGACCTTTGATACGTCTACAGGTTTCTCTTCCGGCTCTGTAACTTCTGTTTGGGGTTCTTCCTTCACTTCTTCAGGAGGTGAAACCACTGATTCTTCCTTGGCTTTGGAAGTTTTTGACTTCGGAGGCATAGATACATTCTTGCGCAAACCCCCTTCCCTTGTCAACCCCATATGGTGATAACAAAGGATTGAACGTCCCGAATTTTATAATTTTACTTAACTGGGCTTAAGCGACGTTTGTCGGATTTCAACTTTCCATCAGGAGAAGACCACATTATAGTTTCTCCGATGTATTTAAGTGATTCCGGATATAGTATATCTCCCCTTATTTCTATTACCGCTCTTGCGGCTTCTTCCAAAGAAACTGGTCGGCCATTAAGCTCTAACCGTGGAACTGAAATACCTGTAAATAAAGGAGTATCAAAAGGTACCTCTATGGGCGGGAAGTTATAATCACGGGTTCCTAATTCATTGCAAAGCAGTAGCGTTGCTACTTCGCGGTCTACTTCCATCTCCCGTATCCGCCAATGGTTTCCTGGAAAACCTATATCTTGTGGTGAGTCAAAAAGAACTATATTTTTAACATCTTTCGGCCTAACTTGAGCAAGGATTTCTCCCAAAGATAAAGCTTTAACACCATTCTCTCCTGCGTACCTCAAATTCCAATAAGCATCTTGCAAAACACCCATATATAGAGCCGAATCGTAAAGCTTTCGATCCATTTTTACGGCCAATAGACCTATCATTACAATCTCCTCATCAGGTTGTTTTCGGAGGCCAAATCTTTGTAGTAATTCCTTAATCATTTTTTGTATAGAATTAAGGGAATATAGCATAACTCGCTTCTTAACACAAAAATCCTAGTATATATATTGAGTCAAAAAGTCAGACCTGTTTATATCCCACTACAATGCTGGCTGTACTATATTAGGAGTTTTTTGCCGACGCGGGCACTGCCGAGAACTCGCTCGGTGATTTCTTGAAGCTTCGATTCTGGATTAGGGAGAGATTGACCTTTCGGCCAGAAACCGAGAGAAATCAGGGCTTCGACAATAAAATTATTCTTCAGAGTTCTTAATTTATTTTCCGACTTTAACGTTCTCAAATTCTCAAGTATGTGGGAATAAAGCTCTGGGTGAGCTTCTCCCTCGTGGGTTGTGCGGCCAATTACCTCCATAAAGAAGTAGGCCAGGGCGGCTCTTTTGAGGTCTCGTCTTACTTCCCCAAAGTTATCTATTGTCTCGGCTTCGGTGAGTATATCAAGGCCCTTCCCGTGTGCGGCCTGAAATTTAATCTGGGAGAAAACCTCTATATGCCCGCGCTTGCGGCTGGTCGGTCTTCTCACTCCCTTGGCAAGAACCACTACTCTTCCGTGGTCCTTTGTGATGATTGAAATTATTCTATCGGCTTCGGAGTAGCTACGTCTGGCAAGAACTATTCCCTCATCCGAATATCGTCTAGGTATCACCTAAGTTTGAGTTCCTTATCGGTAGTCAAAAAGAATTCTTCTTCGTTCTTTCCCATAGAAATTGTGTAGAGAGGACTTCCCGTTCCCGGTTGCTTTTGAATTAAAAGGGATAAGCCGCTCTTTGCCTTAAAAGGAAGCTTGTATTTGAATGTAACCTTGGCAACCCCTTGGGGTCTTAGTTGAAAATATCCTGCAAAGACACTTTTGCCAAATTCTTCATAAACGTCAAATTTCTCCTCTAGCCCCTCGGAAGAAACCAACTCACTCCCTTTCGGGACATAAACCCGTACGTAGTTTGGGAGAACCGAGTTCAACCATCCGTCGTAAGGGGCGGGATTTTTATAAGTAATTGTCAGGGTTTTTTCTACACTTCCGTCACTTGCAACCGATATTTCCTGGCTAACCTCCTGGGTCACATAAAGATTTGATTTCCTACCACCTAGATTTGCATCATTTATATGAAGATAATCCCCTTCAAAATCTTGTATTCTTCCTGCGATTTCAAACGACTCAACGGCGGCCTGTTTTTCGGCTTCAAATAAGTAAAAAAGTACGTGTTTTTCACGAAGCGACTTGAAAGCTGCTTCAAAAAGGTCTGGGAGCTTCTCTTTGGGTTGACCAAAGGCATTTGAAAGAATGGAATTCATTAAGGGTCCAATGATTTTTTTGCGGTTGTCGTAGTTTGGAGGAGCAAAAACAATCTTTCCAGGCTCATTCTCGCTCCAAACAATCGGCCCTTCGATGTCCGCAAAGCTCTCAAGCTCGTGAATTACTTGTGGACAGTTACACTCAGCCACTATTTCGTTACTAAAATTTCCATACCCGGAAACCCCAATGGGGCCCAAAACGTTAAGTAAATAAACAAGAAGCTGGGTATCAACAGCAATAATCCCGTCAATATTCCTTATTCCAACACTTTCAGCCTCATCGGCAAACAGTTTCATACTTTCGGCAAAATCCGGCGACCAGTTCATATCCCGAAGCCTCATTTTTTGTGAGGCTACATAGGGACCTTTCAGGTATTTGATAAATGCCTCAGGTGCATCAACATTTGGCCTATATGTGCTATCCAAATTATAAATATCATTTGAGGAGACCGGTTCAAACTTACCCTTGGTAACCTTCATAATAGAGTAAGCAGTCATAAACCCCCCTGTTGGTCTAAGCTCCTTGTCGTTTTGAAAAAGTACTAAGTAGGTTCGGGGTGAATCTATGCCCAGAAGATATGGAGACACCTCAAGCAGGGGTTTACCGTTAATTGCGAAGTAAGCTACCTCGTCAAAAATTGCGAGAGCTTCTTTAAGAGGAGCTCGAACTTCTTTCGATCCCAGTTTTTCGGGATAGCGCTCTGGGTCAATTTCTGCAATCTCTTTTTGGACCTCTAAAACCTTTTGCGAAATCTCATCAGCCCGTGGGATAAGGTCGGGTATAGATTTTACCAAAAAGTCTAGCCTCTCCTCTGTAGTCTTTGCAGCGTCTCCGGCATTTTCCTCTGCCCCTCCCCCAAACCCAATAATGTCTGCATAAGGCTCAATAGCCACTAAAAATACCTCAGTTGCGTCAATTAGATGTGTACCGGCATTTGTAGCATGTTGGACGTCGGAAACAAATCCACCATAATAAGGAACTATCTTCATCCAGCCAACAAGTGCCAAACTCCCTTTAAGCTTGATGAGGGCGCTATCTACCTTGGTAAGCTGGGATTTCACTCCGGGAAGATTCTGGTTTTTAGCCTCGGTTGAAAGGTTTGTAATTTCGGCACCAAGAACTTTAGCATTTCGGTAGATATTGAAGAAGGATAATCCCAGATAAAATAGGAATAGTAATAGAGCCCCGCAGGCAACCAGAACCCATTTGGGAAATCTCTTTTGCAGTTTTTTAACGGAATCGGTCTTTGGACCAATTTTTGGAATCAAAACCGACTCGCTTACCTGCTCATTTCCGGCTTCTAACGGAACCTCTTTGGGTGTCAGCTTTGGGATTTGGGTATTTTCCATACCAACCATCTTACTATACTAGACGGCACCTTTGCCCGATATCATGGCCCAGGGGGTCTTAAGGAGGATTAGAATATCAAAAAGGAGTGACTTTTTCCTGGCATAGAAAGCGTCCATCTCAATCCTTTTATCGAAATTAACAGCGCTTCTTCCTGTAACCTGCCAAAAGCCCGTAATCCCCGGCTTTATCTTTAGTACATCCTTTACAAGATCTTTTGTATGAGGATACCTCTTTGTCTGCTCTTCAAGCTCATCAGGTAAATATGCTCTTGGACCTACAATACTCATTTCCCCTTTCAAAACGTTAATGAGCTGGGGAATTTCATCAATTGAGTGTTTTCTTATAAATCTTCCGACAGGAGTAACTCTCGGGTCTTTCATTACTTTATAGTTACCCTTGGTCCGCTTCTCGATGAATACGTGTTTGAATCTCGGGTCGGTACGCTCAAGAACGTCGGCATTGACCATCATTGAGCGAAATTTATATAACCTGAAAAACTTTCCCTCTCTGCCGAGTCTCTTCATATGCGCATTTTCCTTCTCCACAAAAATAGGGCCAGGGGACGCAAGTTTAATCAGAATTGAGGTAACTGCAATTACGGGAGAAAATACAAT
>CAYNFU010000044.1:0-4728 GCA_964396785.1 uncultured Gammaproteobacteria bacterium
GGACGCCAGGTTTTTGCTTCAGGAGAATGTCAAAGTCATCGTCGTTGCCTGTAATACCGCCTCGGCACTTGCCGGGAAGTCCCTCAAGAAAAAAATTAAAATACCGATTTTTGACGTCGTTACCCCAGCGTCCAAAAGTGCGGCAGGAGTGAGTCGAAATAAAAGAATCGGTATCATCGGGACAAAGGGAACGATTGCTAGTCAGGCGTATCTAAAGCAAATTTTAAAAAGCCTGCCAACGGCAAAAGTTTTTCAAAAAGCTTGTCCTCTTTTTGTTCCTTTAATCGAGGAGGGGGAAATCCACGGCCCAATTATCGCCGAGGTTGTGAGGAAACACCTTGCCTACTTTAGAGACAAAAAGATAGACACCCTTATCCTGGGCTGTACGCACTATCCGATTATCAAAGGGCTTATCAAGAGACGGTTGGGACAGAAAGTCAGACTTCTCAACCCCGGCGAGTCGGTTGCCCAAGAGGTTAAAGACTATCTTATCAGGAAAAACATTCTCAATCCGGAAAATGGGAAAGGTAGGGTAGAGTACTATGTCACCGACCTAACAGAAAGTTTTACCAAGGTTGCCGAAATGTTTTTGGGACATAAAATTCAGGGAAGTCTGAAAAAAGTCATTTTAGACAAATGAAAAAGAAAATTAAAGTAGTGCATTATGAACTTGATAGATAAGTTTATCGACTTTAGAAGGACGTTTCTAGGAGAAAGGTTTCATCTAAACAGTATAATACACGTATTATGTATGATAAAATTCCACCCATGAAAAATAATGTCGGAAAGATTTTGAGATTGGATAAAAATGAAAATTTTTTTCCTCATCATGTATCAATAAACAAGATTATTAAGCAAGGTGTAGACCGTTTAGTAAACTTCTACCCACCGCAAAATTCCCTAAATCTTTATCATAAACTTGCTGGGTTTCATGAGTTGGATAAAGACAATCTTTTTATAGGCCCTGGTTTAGAGAGCGTAATAGTTAGGGTTTTCATGGCAGCACGAAGCAGTCTAAATATTAAAAAGATCATTTTGCCTGATTTTTCCTGGCAGCATTATGAAGTTATGGCTAAATCTTCTTTTATAGACAAAACGGTATATTTCCCGGTGAAAGATGACATTAGCTATTTTTCTATAGATATAGATTTGTTAATTGAATGTGTGAAAGATAATCCAGAGAGTTTAGTTGTTTTACCCAATCCAAATAATCCAACCGGCAAAGGATTGGACACCGAAGAAATATTTGGTTTGATATCTACCTTTCCGACCAACATTTTCTTTATAGACGAAGCTTATGCGGGTTTTAGTAAACAGGCCTATAATTCGAATGAGCAATTAAAAGAATTTGTGAAAAGAGACAATGTAATAATTGGTAGAAGCTTCTCGAAGTTCTTTGCCGTTCCTGGGGCTCGTCTAGGCTATGCGATTATGAGCAAGGACCTGAGGTCGAGATTAAGATTGATCCCTCTATATCTAGGATTAAGTAACTTTACTGAGAAACTATCTATGCTATTAATGGATCATTACGATTTTTACGAAAAAAGAGCCCAGAAGGTGAAGGAGGTAAGAGACTTGTTTACTAAAAGATCCGCTAGTCTACCAGTTAAAATGTATAGCTCGGAAGCTTCATTTGTTTTTGGTAAGTTTCTAACTCCAGTAAATACTAAAAAACTTGTTGAATATCTCAGGAAAGGGGGCTTTTACATAAAATTATTTGATTATGGGAAACCGCTAGTATTTTTCAGGATTACAGTTGGGTCTAAGGCATCAATGTTAGAGATACTGAGGGTTCTGGAGGGCTTTTTTATTAGTAGAAGACGATCTCCAAATTAGATCTTTTTAAAAACGAAAATAGAAAACTGGTCCAAGAGAATAGGTTTGTCGACATTCTCCTGCGAGGTAAAATTTGCCACACCATTTTTAAATTCTTTGTTCGAAATTAAAGCCAGCACAGAGAATGGCTTTTGATTTAGCCAAGACCTTAGAGTCTCTTTGCTTTTGAACTTAGCCTTTATACTTATTATTTTGCTTGCGACCAATTGAAATTTTTCTTTCAGAAGTAGTTTAGTAAAGACATCCGAATTTGGAGTACGATCTAGTTCAAGTCTCATGGCTCCAGGGAAGGCCACGCAGTACGGTAAACTTCTAAACTGATCGTGAGTAGTCGTAGCTATAATAACAGAACCATTGTTTTTTATTAGATAGCACAACTGTTTTATGAACGATTTGATATTTCTTACAAAGTGAATGCTCTGGAAGAGAATTATAGAATCGAACCTTCTATTTCCGAGGTTGCTAATCCACCTCTCGCTATTGAAGTTGCCTTCTAAAATTTCCATATTTGCTAGATTATCCGATTTCTTGTGTCGATAAACATTCCTAAGCATATTAGTCGAAATATCATAAGCAATAAACGTGGTTTTAGAGAACAGTTTGGTTATAGGTATTAAAATGCGACCCGACCCACTGCCTAAATCTAGAACTAAACCCTTCTCGACATATGGAGCTAGAAAACTAATTATTTTATGCAAGGTTCCCCGATCAATTCTTCTTTTCTTGTTATAATTTCTTGCCAGAACTCTATATACTTTTTGTTGCTCCATGTATGAAGTTCTCGAAAAGTGTGCCTGCTTCTATACCAATAGAACGTGCACAAGTCGTTATAATACTGTGTGGACCAAACCCAGGTATACCATCGATTTCTATGACGTACGGCACTTGGTCTTTTCCGAGAATAATATCAATTTTTATAAACAATTTACAATCGAACAATGAATAGCATTTCTGACAGATAGTATTTATTAACTTTTCGGTATCTGTAGATATCTTGGCTGGAACTAAAAGATAATGCCCTTTAGAACGATATTTTTCTTTGGAGTTTAAGACAGGCCCTTTTTTGACTATTTCGGCAATCGGGAGGCACAATAATTTCTTATTTTTCTTGATGGCTGTTATACAAAGCTCTTTACCATCTATATACTCTTCACTTATGAGATTTCTTTCTGTATATTTATTCATTTTTCTTTCCCTATTCGATTCTCTTACAAAAATTACATCACCACTTGATCCGCCTGCGATGGGTTTATAAATGCAAGGGGGAGTTACACTTAGTTTTGGGGTAGGAATACCACTATTAGTTAGCACTTGTTTCGTGATCAGTTTATTGTGAGTAAGTAAACAATTATTGAAAGATGGTCCTATGTAAGGTACTTTCATTTGGTCGAGAGCTAAGGAGATTAATCCATCTTCGCCATACCTTCCATAAACAAGATTAAAAATTACGTCAGATTTGATTAGGTCTAATTTTTTGTAAGGGGAGAAAGAAATTTTTTTTATTTCGTACCCCCTATTAAGTAGTTGTTTTTCTATATAGTTAGTAGATATTCTAGATATCTCATCTTCTTCTCCTTTGTTAGTATAAAGTAAGCCTATCTTCATCAAGTTGTTTGCATTTTGCCGCTAGAGATACTCTTGTTTCCTCAACAGTAAACCCTAGATTTTTCGACATTTTTAAAATGACTTCCCTTGTTATACCTAGAAGAATCTCGAAGTTTGTGGTTCATATTATTTTGGAGAAGTCGAGCCATAAACTGCAAAAGTATGTTTTCTAATAGCATCGAATTGATTGCCAAAATCGAAGTGCCAGTATTCCTCATTATAATTAGTAAAACCAGCATAAGTCATTACATGGAAGAGAAGTCTCCTGTTGTTTCTGGAAAGAACTTGTTCTGAATTAGTACTTTCTAACGTTTCGTAATAATTTGTAGATGCCTCTTTACCAAAAAAATCGAATGTCACACCCATCGATAGTGGTTTATTTTGAAAGTCACAAACGCTCAAATCTACCGCACCACCGGTGTTATGTGGAGATGGTCGACTGGGATTGCGTGATGGTAAAGATACATATGTTTGCGTTTCTGTATTCAGCTTTTCATCGTTCCAGTCCGGATTTTCTTTGTGTAGTCTTTTTTTAAATTCATCGAATAAAGACTGCTGAACCTCAAGGGACCTCCAGGCATCCCAAACTAAAAATTTGAGCCCTTTTGGTAAAAGTTTCGCAGCTTTTACCAATCTGTTAGCTGCACCATCTCTAAGATACATTATGGAAAGAGCATGGGGGATATCTTGTTTTAGATATTGAGGATCGACGTGGATTAAATCAGGCTCTAAACTATTTAAAGCTACTAATTTTTCACGATTTTCTTTAATCAACACTTCCTTCCAGCCTTTTGAGGATGTAAGTGCCGGAATTCGTTCTTCCTGAAATTTACTGATAATTTCTAATTCTGGCATATATTAAACTGAATTATAACGCTGCGAAAAATAAATTGCACTTTTTAATCCTTCCAAATTTTTTCGGTGGAAATCTATATTCAGTTAAAAGTCAGATTACGTTTGTGGTAACTTTAAGCCAGATTGCCGTATAATAAGCTTGATGTTCGCAAAAATAAAACGTTTTTTTTATTTTCCTGTAGCCACTTATTTCCGTTTTTTTGCTGCAATTAGGCTTAAGAAGTGGAATCCAAGAGTGATTGTTATTACCGGTTCCAGTGGTAAAACTACTTTACTTCATTTAGTTGAGTCTCAGCTTGGTAATAAGGCAAAATATTCTCATGAGGCTAATAGTTCCTTCGGAATCCCGTTTAATATTCTAGGCTTACACCGCAAGGACTTAACGATTTGGGAGTGGCCTGCTCTTTTTCTTTTAGCACCCCTTAAGGTTTT
>CAYNFU010000045.1:0-4568 GCA_964396785.1 uncultured Gammaproteobacteria bacterium
AAAACTAATATTGTTTCTCCCTCTTTGGCAAGCCCTAGTTTATCCCTAAGTTCCTTCTCGACATATGCTTCGCCTTGGACTTCACTTAACCTCTCTTGGAGTTTTAAATTCTCTTCCTTAAGTATTTCAACCCTCAGGCTTGCTTCACCCACCACCTTACCAGCTTGAGAAATCTTTATAATATTTCTTATAAGCGATATGGAAAGTACGAGGAAAAGCGCTATAAATATATATCTCAGGCTCTTTCCTAGCTTCAATTTAGCCGATTGAATGACCTTGTCTAACATACTATACTAAATTAGAGTTAGATGACCTCATACCTATAATATATTGACCTTTTTACAAAAAGTGTTATCATATTATTTAATATAGGCCATTTTGGCACCATGGTACAAGAGACTTTAAAAAACCTGCTCCCAAAATTTATCGATAGCTTAAGGACTAAAGGCCGATCTCCCTCGACCGTTCTTGCCTATCGTGCCGACCTTGAACAGATGCTTTCATTTTTGCAAGGAAAAAACATTGTAACACTTGAAGGTGTCCGTCAGGAACATCTAGAACAGTTTAGAGACTCGCTTCTCGCTGAAAAATACACCCCCAAGAGCGTTTCAAGAAAACTCAATGCAATCAAAACTTTCTTTAGGTGGCTCATCTCCGAGAACTTCACTTCAACAGACCCCTCGCAAAACGTTTCCCACCCTAAAATCGAAAGCGTTCCACCCAAATTCCTCTCCCCCCTTGAGTATAGGGCTTTAAGGGACGTTGTTCGTGGAGATATTCGAATTGCGGCAATAGTCGAGGTCATCTTGCAAACAGGAATGAGAATTTCCGAGATTGCGGCTCTTAAGCTTGCCAATGTAAAGGCTCTCGATGTAAAAGTTGAGGCTTATGCAACTCAACCAGAGCGTACAATACCCCTAAATTCACCCGCTAAGGAGGCTTTAGATGCTTACGTCAAAATGCGCCCCAAGACCGATTCCCCTTTTGTTTTTGTGAGTAAGAACGGAAAGCCCCTAGCAGTAAGAAATATTAGAGCCGCAATCGATAGATACATGCAGAAAGCCGACATTCCAGCTTACTCAGTAAATGACCTAAGAACCACTTTTATTATTGAAAACCTTAAAGCAGGAGTAGATTTGGTCCTTCTATCCCAAGTTTCGGGACACAAACGCCTCTCTACAACCGAGCGCTACCTGGAACTGGCGCAGGTTAAAGAACCCGGGAAGAAACAAAAACTCGAAGAGCTCTAAATTGGGGTGGGCCCTGATAGAGTCGAACTATCCTCTGTACTTTATAAGAGTACCGTCCTAGCCGATGAACGAAGGGCCCGCAAGCCTGAATTATAACATCAAAGGAGACTCGATTAAAGTTTAGCCCGTCTTGTTATTTCAGCCTCAACCAATCTCTCGTCCCGACCGAATTTGAGCCTACTCATCTCTTTTATTATCTCTGCAACTCTCGGATTCATCGTTTCTTTTTCTTTTGAAAGATCCTTGGTAAGGTCCATTGAAAACGGCGGGATGGGCTCGTTGTGGACTATGGTTTTTATATAGACGTGGTACCTTTCGATATTTAATAGGTCGTCCTCTCCAAATACCGGGGTGAATTCGTGGGCCAAGTAGGAAGCGTCGGTTACTCCTACCCTAAAGCAGATAATTGTACCCACATTTCCAAAAACAGCGTTTTTGACCTCTTCTTCGACTTGACCAATGAACTGATTAGCGACCGTAAGGTCCAGTCGATATTTCCTTGCCTCCGAGAGTATCTGGGCAAAGTCCGGGGTGGCGAAATTTTGGAACTCGTCGACATAGAGGTAAAAGTCACGCCTTGCCTCCTCCGGAACGTCCTGCCTACTCATGGCTGCCATTAAGATTCTTGGAACAAGTACAAGTCCTAGGAAGTTTGAGTTCTCCTCCCCTATTTCTCCCTTGGCAAGATTAATTAGGAGGATTTTGCCGTTGTCCATTACTTCCCTAAAGGAAAATGACGATTGGGATTGACCAATGATATTTCTGATCATTTTGTTGGTGACGAAGCGGCCAAACTTTGAAACTATGTAATCTAGTACCTCTGATTTGTGGAAATCGGCGGTTTGGGCAATCTGGTCTGTCCAATAACGTCTGACAATAGGATCTGTAACCTTGGGAAGAATGTCCTGGACAAAACCAGAGTCGGTTAGGATTCTCATGACCTCAACAAAAGTCGAGCCCGGTTCGGCCATGGCAGTAAGCATTGCGTTTCTTACCGCGTGCTCAAAACGTGGACCCACAATTCCTGTTTTATAGGGGTCAAAAAGTTTATACATCATATTAATTACCGAGGTGGCAACGAAATGTTTTTGATCCTCGGTTTTGGCCTCAAGAAGATTTAGTCCCATGGGACGGGTCGTGTCTCCCGGATTAAAGTAGATAACATCTTCCGCCCGCTCAGGGGGAATCATCGAAAGAAGTTGCTCAATTGCATCTCCGTGGGGGTCCATATAACAAATTCCTTTGCCGGCTCTAATATCCTGCATAATGAGGTCTTTAAGTAGTTCTGTCTTACCAGTTCCGGTTTTTCCAATAATGTACATGTGGCGGCGCCTGTCGTCCTCAATCATATGAACCGGCCTCCTTATACCCCTATAGGCACTCATCCCCAAATAGAGTCCTTCGGAAGCAACCTCGGATGGAGCAGGGGCGGTTTTGGAATAGATCCACTGAATATGGGGAGTAGTTACCGCTTTATTCGGAAAATGATAGATTGTTGCAAGCTCCTCGGAGTTTAGAACCGAGGGGCGGCTGCCTAGTAAGTGAAACATGGGCTGATATCTATACAGGAAATCCTCCATAAAGCTACCTTTAGACCTTATCTTTCTTTTCCCAAAACCATTGTGCTCACTCGCAAACTGTTCAAAAGCCCCTTCAATATTGGCAAGGTGCGCCTTGGCTGCCTCCTCGGAAGGCGCAACACAGACAATTCTTATCGAAGCTTCAAAACCTGGCTTTCCAATTTTGGCCTCAACCGCCTCTAAGGTTTTGGCGCTTGTAGCATATTTTGCCTTCTCGGGGTCAGACTCCTGTTTTTTAGTTTCGGAAATAAAACCGGCACCAGCGCCTTGCCAGGAAGAATCAGCCGGAGAAACTAGAATTTGAATTGCACAAGCTTCATTTGCTCCCATTTTGGCAAGAGCTGAGGTTAATGACGCCAGAGGGTCTGTGGGAAGATCCTTAAATATTTTTATCGGATAGAAGTTAGATTTTTTTAACTGCAGTGATTTATAGGCGACTTTCCCTTCTTCGGAAAAGATATTATATTCCTGAACCTCGACTATCTCGGCGTCGGGATGAGCTCCGTGGATTTGTTTTTCAACTAGGTCTTGAAGGCGCTTTGGGGCCCAGACATAAAAGCGGATGTCCTCGGGTTTGGCAACTATTTCAAAAGAAATTGCGGGCTGAAAAGAGAATTTTTGCCAAAATCCACCTTTTTTTATGGAGGAAAGCGATGCAAAAAGCTGCTCCATGGCGTCAATTTTGATTTCATTTCCCCTGGGGACGGCAACCTGTAGGAGAACCGAGTCAATTGAAGCCGCCTCCCTCCCCCTATACCTAAATAGAGTAAAAAGCACAAAACCCACTGTAACTAAAAAAACCGAGAATACCCCGAGAAGCACCAAAAAAAGAAAAACGGTATTTACGTCAACTGCCGGTAGCATCCCCTCCTCCTTTTCCAGTCATATGCCAACCAAAATGTAGAGCTTTTTTAATAATTCTTAACCAAAAAGTCGCAAACCAGGTCAGGGAACTTGAGACAGACCCTTTTAACCAACCTGTAAGAGTGGCTTTGTCATAAGGAAGCTTGATTGTAACCTGCTGTGTGGCCGGACTTATGAGAATATTCTGGCCTTTGCTATCTCTTACCTGGGTCTTAAATTCCCTCTCAATTGCAGATAGTCCCGTTTCGGCAAATGCTGGTGGAACTTCAACCTCTTCGGGTCTATGGGTTACTGCCTCGGGTATTCTTTCTATTGTCATACTCAATTATTTTAGCACTCAATGAAGCATTTTCGAACCCAAAATTTATCTCTTCCAAACGCTCTCTTTAACACCTGCCTCGTGGTTAACCTTGCGGGCGAGCATAAAAAGGTAATCCGAGAGACGGTTTAAGAAAGTTAAAATCTCTGGTTTAACCTCTTCAGCCTCCCCCAGAGCTACAATTTCCCTTTCGGCGCGTCTTACTCCCACCCTTACAACATGCAAATTGGCTGCTAAAGACGTTCCTCCAGGTAAAATGAAGTTCTTTAATACCGGCAAAGTCCCTTCCAATTTATCAATTTCTTTCTCAAGGGTTTTTGTTTTTGACTTGGAAAAGCGGAGTTTCGCCCCAGCTAATATGGCGCCAATTCTAAATAGACTTTCCTGTATTCCTTTAAGAAGAGTATTTAATTTTTTGTCGCCAGATATGGAAACGCAAACCCCTAAAAAGGTATTAGTCTCATCTACCGCACCAATTGCTCGAATTCTTAGCGAATCTTTTGATACACGAATATTTTGGCGAGACTCCACATCGTATAGCGAAGTCTCCCCTTT
>CAYNFU010000046.1:0-4486 GCA_964396785.1 uncultured Gammaproteobacteria bacterium
ATTCCGTTTGTTAAGATGGTTGCCATTACCGGAGCCCTCGCCATGGGTAATGCCAGGTCGGGCTCAGACGTAGATCTTTTTATTATTTGTGAGAGAGGGAGTCTTTGGATAACGAGGTTAATTACAATTCTTCTTCTTGACACCTTGGGAGTCCCCAGGAATGCCGGCGGTAGGGTTGAGAGGGATAAGCTTTGTCTAAATATGTGGCTCGATGAGCGCGATTTAATCTGGGACAAGCGAGATAGAAATTTCTACACCGCACACGAAATTGCCCAAATCATACCCCTTGCCAACAAAAATGAAGCTTACGAGAATTTTTTATATCTCAATAGGTGGACCAGAGACTATTGGCCAAAGGCAGCGAGACAAGTAGGGAAAAATAAAAGAAGCAAAAAGTCTCCCATTTTTTATTTTCTAAATTTACTGATTTTCCCATTTGAGTATCTTGCATTTTGGTTTCAGTACTTCTATATGAAGTCCAAGATGACTCGGGAAGTTGTGACTCCGACGCGCGCGGTTTTCCATCCCAAGGATTGGGGAAAGGAAGTGGCCTACAAATTAAGCCACTTGACAAAGTAAAGGCTATGCTATTAAAATAGCACTCGCTGTTAGATATTGCTAACAGTTTTTTTAAGTTCGAATGAAAGCAAAAAAAGCTCAAAAATCTTCTTTAAATTTGATTCCTGCGCCCGGATATCTTCTTATTGAACCGCTAGAGGCCGAAACTAAAACCGCTTCCGGAATTTATCTTCCCGACACAGCCGGAGAAAAACCCCAAAAAGGAAAAGTTTTGGCGGTTGGTGGAGATGAAATCACAGATTCTGGTGCCAAGAAAAGCGCACCGGCCAAAATGGGAGACGTCGTCGTTTATAAAAAGTGGGGCGGAAATGAAGTCAAAATTGGCAACATTGAATATTTATTCTCAAAATTTGAGGACGTTTTGGCGGTAGAAGGATAATATGGCAAAGCAATTAAAGTTCTCAGACGAAGCCAGGCAATCCCTAATGAAGGGAATTGACATCGTTGCCAAGGCGGTCGTTACCACACTCGGTCCCAAAGGAAGAAACATAGCTTTAGATAAAAAGTGGGGAGCTCCTAACATTGTCCACGACGGAGTCTCTGTTGCCAAAGAGATTGAACTTCCAGACCCATTTGAGAATATGGGAGCCCAGCTTGTAAAAGAGGCGGCTGATAAGACAAATGACGACTCAGGAGACGGAACAACTACGGCCACCCTTCTTGCCCAGGTAATGACGGGGAGGGGAATGAAAAACGTTACAGCCGGGGCTAATCCCATGGTAGTTAAAAAGGGAATGGAAAAGGCGGTTGCAGCCGTGGTTGAAGAGCTTAAGAAAATTTCAAAGCCGATTAAAAACAAAGAAGAGATTACCCAAGTTGCTACAGTCTCTGCGGGGGATTCTGAAATTGGGGCAAAAATAGCAGAGGCACTGGATAAAGTCGGGAAAGACGGAGTCGTATCCGTTGAAGAAGGAAAGGGTTTAACCATCGATATCGAGTACAAGGAGGGAATGGAATTTGATAAAGGCTATGCTTCGGCTTACTTTGTTACTAACCCAGAAAAAATGGAGGCGGAAATTGAGGGGGCCTATATTTTAATGACAGATAAGAAAATTTCGGCAATTGCTGACCTTCTTCCTTTTTTGGAGAAATTCGTAAAAGTATCCAAAAACTTGGTCATTATCGCCGACGAAATCGAAGGAGAAGCTCTGGCAACCCTTGTCGTTAACAAGCTTCGCGGAACGTTCAACGTCCTCGCCGTCAAAGCTCCTGGATTTGGAGACAGAAGGAAAGAATTACTTGAAGACATTGCCATACTAACAGGAGGAACCGTAATAAGCGAGGATACAGGGAGAAACTTTGAGGCGATTGAAGTAACAGACCTAGGCCAATCAGATAAGATTTGGGCGGATAAAGATAATTGCAGAATAATCGGAGGAAAAGGTGAGAAAAGCGCAATTAATGCTCGAATCGTCTCAATAAGGAAACAAATTGAAGCTACGGACTCGGATTTTGACAGGGAAAAATTTGAAGAAAGACTCGCCAAGCTTTCCGGAGGAGTAGCCCAAATTAATGTAGGGGCAGCTACTGAAATAGAACTCAATGAGAAGAAAGAGAGGGTAAAAGACGCTGTTGGTGCTACCAAAGCCGCTGTCGAGGAAGGAATCGTTCCCGGAGGAGGAGTTGCACTACTTCGCGCAAGAAAAGCTCTTGATAAGCTAACAACTGATGAGGAAGACGAAAAGATTGGGGTGGATATCGTTAGAGAGGCCCTCGAGCAACCCATTCGCTGGCTTGCCAGAAATTCAGGAGAGGATGATGGCTATGTTTTAAAGAAAATTGAAGCGGCAAGTGATTCTGACTACGGATTTAATGCCCTAACTGGAGAATTCGGATCGATGACCAAGGCAGGAATACTTGACCCTCTTAAAGTAACCAGAACAGCTCTGCAAAACGCCGCTTCTGTTGCCATGATGGTTCTTACCACCGAAGGCCTTATCACCGATATCCCCGAAGAGAAGAAAGAACCTCCAATGTCCCCAGGCGGAATGGATTATTAAGGCTTCTAAGTTATAATTTTGTCATGTTACAGAGGATAGAGTCAGGTCCCTCACCCCAAATTGAGGTTTCAAAAAAGGAATTTGAGGATAGCCTTAAGGCAATTATTTTTGTAGAGCTCATAATGATGGGAGCTCATCCCACAGAAGTCAACTTTGAGCTATTCGAAAGGGTTGCAAAAAACACTTATATGATAATTGAAGGAACCGGAGGGAAAAGTTGGATGAGAGAATGGGATGCATTTACGGGTGAAGCCGCGAAGATGGTTCTTAAGCTAAAAGGAAAATAATAGAAAATAAATGTGGAAGAAAGCGGAGAAAGCTCTTCTAAAAGATAAATATCTTGGGGTATTAATAAAAAAATATGGCTCATGCAAAATAAAACCCAGGGCCAAAGAGCATTACTTCGAAGACCTCGTTGATGCAATAACCGGTCAGCAACTTTCCGGGAAAGCCGCAAAAACCATTTTTGAAAGGGTGAAAGCAAAATGTGGTGGAAAGATTACACCTGATAAACTCAAAGGATTTACAACAGAGGAACTAAGAAAATGTGGGCTTTCTTATGCAAAATGTTCCTACGTAAAGGATCTAGCTAGCAGAGTTTTAAGTAAGGAGCTTAAGGTAACAAAACTCGATAAACTTCCAGACGAGGAGGTAATGAAAGAGTTGATTGCAGTTAAAGGAATAGGGCGTTAGACGGCTGAAATGTTTTTAATGTTTACACTTGCAAGGCAAGACGTATTTCCGGTAGACGATTTGGGTATCGGAAAGGGAATGCAGAAATTACTCAAAAGAAAGATTAAATCTCAAAATATGGCTAAATTTGTAGAGCGATGGAAACCTTACCGAACGCTTGCAGCCTGGTACGTATGGGAGATTGTCGATAACGCTAATTAAGGCTTAGGAAGAATAGTGTAAGGATTAACCGGAATTCCGTTTTTGCGTACTTCCAGGTGCAAATGGTCCCCTGACGAGCGGCCGCTTGAACCCATTTCTCCAATTATTGTATTAGTATCAACTTTTTGACCTTTAGAGACATTTATTTTTGACAAGTGGGCATATAAAGAAGAAATTCCCTCACCGTGACTAATAAGTATTGCTTTTCCGTAAGCGTATTTTGAGGTTGAAATAAGCTCAATCACCCCGTCTTTAATTGGGTGAATTTTATCACCCGTACTGCCGTCAAAATCGATTCCAGGGTGAAAAGTACGATACCCCTGTGTGATTTTTATCTTTTTTACAGGGTATTGGATAACTACCTTGGTTGTTAAATTAATTTTATTCTCAACTATGATGTTTTCTTCCACAGGCCCTTCCCCAAAAGCATTTGTAGGAATAAATGAAGCCGCAATAAGCATTAAAGCCAGATTTCCACCCAGAAGAACTTTAAGGTTCTTATGTCCAAAAACTTTTCTTCCCACGAAAACTCCCTGCCTTGAAAACTTGGAAAAAAGGCGGATAAATGTCAGATTTGTAAATCTAGATAACATATAGGGCAGTTAAAGGAAGCCTTGAGAAGACTTGCCTTTGGGCACAAAAAATCTCGCACGAAGCGAGATGAGTCGATATTTTATCCTGTGGAAGAGCCGAAAGTCAAGTTTTGGAGGCCGGAGGGGGAATCGAACCCCCGCATCGCGGTTTTGCAGACCGCAGCGTTTCCACTTCGCCATCCGGCCAGGACTAGTGTATTTTACTTTATTTAGCTTTGCTATTCAAAAAATCTCTTTGGCTTGTCAAGGTTGTACCTTTTTGTTACACTTTACCCTCGTAAATGAAGAAAGTAAGAACTGTTATCCTAATTCTTTTGGGTTTGGGAATTTTGGGAGGCTTAGTCTTTTTCTTGGTAGGATATTTTAATCGGGGAAATGCAGGAATTTTGGTTGAATCAACCCCCGGGTCAAATGTATATA
>CAYNFU010000047.1:0-4390 GCA_964396785.1 uncultured Gammaproteobacteria bacterium
TAGGAACGAAAATGGAGGACGAAAGAACAAACACGGTATTTATTAAATTCTCAACGAGCAATTGGGTAGACGGGGAAAGGGAAGAGCATTACTACGAAGGCACCTGGCAGACTGTATTGGAGGAAGAAATTTATAAGATGTATAGAAGCAATATTAAAGAGGTGGAAAATCCGTCTTTCGATTGGTTTTATGTTGACGAATCCTGAGCGTAGCCGAACGGAAAAGAAGTCAAAGTTTCCGGCTGGGGCTAGTTCTCCGAAATTTAGTTCCCAGCTCGGAGAAGTGGTAAAATATGACAACGAAGCTTTTATTCTGAAAGAAAAGATTTGATTGTAGTCTCCACTTTGGACATATTTTCCTCAATTTCGCATTCCCACACAGTCAGCGTTTGCCAGCCCTCGAATTTGAGTATTTGTAAATTTTTCCTATCTCTTTCTTTATTTTGTGTAAGTTTATTTTTCCAGAAAACAGTATTTGATTTTGGCACAGTTGAATTTTTGCATCCGTGATAATGCCAGAAACAGCCGTTTACAAATATAGCAATCTTCTGTTTTGGAAATACAATATCTGGTTTCCCGCGTAAGACATAGTGAATTCTGTACCTCAATCCCTTGTTGTACAAATATTTTCTGAGTTTTATTTCTGGACCCGTATTTCGAGAGCGTATTCTAGACATGTTCCAGCTTCTTCTTGCCTTATTTAATTTGTCCATAATTACAGACCATTGTATAATACCGGTAAAGCGCATATGACAAAGCTAAAGAAATCTGATGTAATTGTTGAAATTCCAGTGGAAGAAAAGGGAAATTTTAAAAAGATAATAAAGGTTTATAGAAAAAAGTTTATCAGGAATTCAGAATCTCTTGTAAACGAGGTGTTTACAGAAAATAAACCACTCATAAAAGATTTGAAAGCGGGAAAGGCTTCAGAAGTTATCGAAAAAGCAAGAGAATTTGTTTGGAAAAAATATTTAATCGAGGAAGAGGTATTTAATACAAATTTATTGACAGATCTTGGAATATTATTGGAAACCCCAAAAAATATTCTTGACGGTATCCTGAAAGAAGGATTGGACTCAAGAAAACTAGTGGGTAGATATGCCGGAAGAGTTTTCCCTTATATTTACGAACTTTCTTTAAGCAATACAAATTCAAGAAGGTCGAGATCGGGTTCGGTTTTCCAATATATTATCTATCGTGTCTATGGAGAGTTGGGATACAACTTTGATTCTCAAAAGAAAGTTGGTAAAAAAATATTTTCTGATGCAAAGTTGGGTAAGATAGTTGATTCAGTCCTTCCCGGGATAAAGGAATTTGAGGAAAAACGAAGCAAAACAATAATCGGAACAATGAAAACAAGCCTGCGGGAGAGGTGGCAGGAAGTTGTTGAGGAGATTCAAAGGACGGGTATTCCGCAAATTTTTCTACTGACTGTAGATAATGAAATTTCGCAGGAGAAGGCAGAAAAAATGGGGAGACATAATGTTACCCTTGTTGTTCCCGAAAGATTGACAAAAATAACCCCCATAAAAGAAATGAAAAATATCATCAGTTTTGAGGAATACCTTTTTAAAGAAATACCCAGTACTATTTCATACTGGAAGAATATAGAGGATTAAATATTCTAAAATTAAACGGCTATATTTAAATAGCCGTGCTCATCGAGAATTTCGCGCAAATTAACTTTACGTTTATTGAGAGATGCAGTCTTTTGATTCTTCATTGCTTTTAATATAGATTCAGCGACAGCTCTGACTACAGGAACACTGACGCTGTTGCCAAATTGTTTATAGGCTTGAGTGTTGCTGGCAGAGATTTTAAAAGTTTCCGGAAATCCCTGAAGTCTGGCAGCCTCCATTGGTGTTAACTTCCGAGGATTCTTATTCTTTTGTTTAATAAGTATCTCAGATCCGTCTTTATAATATCTTGCAGAGATTGTATTAGTATATTCAGAGTTTTCATCAAAAAGGCTATACCCAAAACCGTTACCTTTAATTTTGTGCTCTTTCTTCCTGCGCTTATGGCCAGCCCACAACTTATCTGAAATTGTATATTTAGGGTCGGGATATCCTTCTAGAATGTCTCCAAGTCTTGTTTTCAATTTTGGCGGAATCGGAAAATCAAAATCTGCACCACCGAGGAAACCAATTATAAAGATTCTCTGTCTGTTTTGGGGAACACCAAAATCTCTGGCATTCAAAACTTTATAATATGTTTGATAATTTAGATTTTTCAGTGACTCCAGAATCACCTTTAAGGTATTTCCTCCATCGTGGCTAGCCAAACGTTTAACATTTTCCAGCAAAACAACACGAGGACGATGATAATCAAGAATTTTGACAATATTGAAAAACAAAGTGCCTCTGGTGTCGTTTAAACCTTTTTTTAATCCGGCTTGAGAAAACGGCTGGCATGGAAATCCAGCAAGCAAAATGTCAAAAGGAGATATATTTTCCGGTTTTACTTTTGTTATGTCTCCAAATGGAACCTCACCGAAATTGGCTTCATAAACAACTTGACATGGTCCATCCCATTCTGATGTAAAAACACATTCTCCTCCTAATTCTTCGAAGGGAATACGTATTCCACCTATACCTGCAAATAAATCTATGAATTTAAATTCAGGGGCACCGGTACAAGCCTTACTTTTAAGAAGAGACATCTGACCTGAGGCTAATTTTGCGGCAGTTTTCATAATCATTCGGGTTTTATTCGTATATATTTATATAAATATATTTACGTAAATATGTCAATAGTACTAAATATATCACAAATAATTTAATCTTTGGGAAATTTGCCTTTCGGCTCAGCTCAGGATTAAGAAAGAGTCCCTCCACAGGCTCGGGAGATTGTGCTATTATTCAATCGCTGCCCGAAATATCCGCATTATCGCCAGATATATGATTAGAAAAGTTAAAGACTTTAATACTCTTATTCCTCACATTGCACGGTTCCTTGCAACTGGTACAGACTATGGAAGCATAATATTGATGCTTAAAAACGCTGGCTTTGAGGTGTCGTTTGAGATGTACGCCAACTCTAAAAGATCAAAAGAGGATTTTATCCACGAGTTATTTATAAACCAAGAAAAGAGTGGAAATACTGGATCATTCGCAAGACTTGCAGATCTTATACTCGTTAAAGAGTATTTTAGACCCGGAGAATACACTTACACATATAATCCAGAAGAGGCAGATGGTCTCTCAAAAGAAATCAAAGCCTGTCTTAAAAAAGAGGGCGCCAAAAAGCCGATAAGTGCGAAAGAGTTCAGGGCACTTATCTACAAGATATTCTCTTTTCACGGCGGGTTAGACGCAGTTTCTAAAGATCTCTTTGTCGATGGGCATTATGAACAGGCGGTGGATGAGGCTTGTAAATTTTTAGAGAACTATATACAAGACAAGATTGGGGACAAAACATCAATAGGACTAGAACTTATGAGCAAAGCCTTTGCGGGTGATAATCCACTCGTCGCAGTCTACCAGCCACTTGAAGCAAAAGAGCAAAAGAATGAGCAGCGCGGGTTACATGCTCTAATGAGTGGGGAAGTCCAGTTTATAAAAAACAGGCTTAGCCATAAAACTACGGGGACAGTGGTCAGGACAAGAGATAGGGCAATCAAAATTCTTTCTTTTATCAGCTTCTTGCTTGAATCGATTGACGAGTGCTCTCCCGAGGACGAAGAGGAAGAAATTCCTTTTTAGACATAGACTTCTAAACTTCGTAAATTTGACTCCCAAAACCCAGCTTCAAGTGGTGCATAAACTGATATATTTAGACACAAAAGTTACTAGTTGACAGGGTATATCTAGTGTTGGAATATTATTCCTAATAAAACCCGAAGGTGGGTGATTAAAATGGCGAAAAAAGTTACAAGCAAGAGAGTCGCAAGAATTGCTTCGAAAGTTTTGAGAAGCAAAAAGCAGGATAAGAAATCAAAAATAGCTGCAGCAAGTGCGCTTTCCCAGAGGGAAAAATCTAGACGAAGGAGAAAAAAGCGAAGGGGGTGAGAAAAATGAGAATTACAATTGGAACAGACTCGTTTGACATATACCCATTGCAGTTAGGTATCCCCGTAAGAAGGGCCGCTATTTACACTATTTGGACATACGACCCCAACATCCAAAAATACCCGTTTCTTTACGTAGGGGAAACAGGAGACCTGGCGGAAAGACTGGACCAAAATCACCACAAATATCAATGTTGGCTAAATCACCAAGTTCAGGGGCTTTTTATAGGAATATGGCTACTGCCCACGGACAAATTTACACCCGCTCAGCGCAAGTCAGAAGAACTAAGACTGATTAGCGCCCACAATCCTATTTGCAACGGGTAACTTGTTAGAGTCGGATATTTGACCCCATAATTCCAGGTCTAGTTCCAATACCGTT
>CAYNFU010000048.1:0-4302 GCA_964396785.1 uncultured Gammaproteobacteria bacterium
ACTATCTCCCATCCTGATGATACGCCGCTTCGCCAGACTCTCACCGTGTAACCCGATCCGTCACCGTTCCATCCTGACAGGGACCCTACGACTGAATAGTAAATGCTGTGATAGGTAACCCACATGTCAAGGTTGCCCCATGAGTTGGCCCCTTGGGTGAGATAAAGCTTGTAACGACGGGAGGTCTGGATACTCAGGCGGTCGCTATCTGGGTCGTTTGGCCAGCGTTTAAAAACACTGCGGGCGGTTCCCCAGATCTGCCTGATACCTTGTTCCGGATCGGTATGAGAAATATCTGAATAGACAGTTTCCCATTTGTTACCCCCTTCGGCTACCAGTCTTTCTGTTTGTACTACAACCCCGGCTGCATTGCCAGTAGAATTGGTTAAATATTGATAATGTACACCAATGGAATTTATGTAACGTTCTGTCTCCGGGAAAGCTATTGCAACCGCTGATGTGGTGATATTATTGTTGGCGGCTTGTGTTTCCTGGGCAAAGAGATTCCAACAAACCGAGTGGTTGTGGGCCCCGGTGCCGTCGGAATGTTTACCCGAGGTGTAATTGATTATCCACCAGGCACTCATGTTCCAGCCCAAGTTGGTCGAGTCGGTTCGATAGACATCGGCTTGGACGGTATTTCTGCCGCGGGATAGGGAACCGATTTCGCTTTCACACCTTAGCATGGCTCCGCACCCGCCGGCAACTACGGCAGCTACGGATGTGTAGGTATTGAAACTGCCAGTGCCCACTCTCAAATTCACGCCACCCGAAATTGCCGCAGCTTGTTCCCAATGTACATATAATGCGCATTCTTGAATAGTGATGGTATCCGGTTCTTGAATCCAGACATCACGGGTTGCCCGTTGATAATCTGCTGATGTCGGGCCGCCCATGGGGCTATCAAACTCCATGGGGAAGATTAATGAGTTTAATACTGTTGTGGTTGTGGTGTTATTGTATTCATAAGTAATAACCATCCATACCTGTGGATGGTCAAAATCGGTTGCGCTGGCCCATAAATAAAAATCATGAGCAGAGTTGGTGGTAAATGAAGGCTGCCAGACATGTCTATACCAGTTGGATGCATTTGAGCCTTTTTCATGGCTTTGGGTGGTCCGGGTTGTTGCAGTGTCCAGACGCATGGAAAGAGTCATGTCGGTTGTTGAGGCCGACTCTTGATTTCCCTGGATAACTACAGTTGTCTGTCTCACATTGACTGACGCTTCAGGCAGCCAGGTATCAAGAGCTGGAAAGTTATCAGTTGCAGTGCCCGGCTGAGAAGTTGTCATTGCTGTAAGTGGGGCATTTAAGGGCAGGCGCACTGTTTTTACATGGGTTGTGGCGGCGTCATCGTACTCATAGGTAATTGTTAGCTTAGCCGTAGCGCATTTCCAGACTGAAGTGCCGGCACTATCAACCAGAAGTCTTGCGTCGCAGGTCATACTTGTTCCGCTCCAGTTAGTACTAAAATATGACGTAAAATCCCCGCTATGGTCTACCCATTTATTTTCACCCGAATTGGTTACAAGATTGGTATTATTGACGGCCGAATAGCCGGCTGACCCAAGTTGTAAAGATATTTGTCTGCGGTTGATACTGGCAACGCTCGCCGCACCGTCTTGAACGATGATTGCTAAAGACACGCTACTGAATGTAATACTCGACTCCGGTAGATAAACGGTGATTTGAGTGAAATTAGTGTCTGTAAGATCGGCCAGAGTTTCCAGTTCCGGGAACCAATATTCAACTGTTTTTAGTCGGGTTGCCATAATGATTTATTTTTTTAACTCATATCCCTAATCAAGCCCTTTTTTATTAAAAACTGTAACTGATTTATTAAATTACCCGCTAGTAAATTCAATAGGGTAATATGGTGATTATTTCTCTTGAGCATGGTAATACATTTGGCAGGATTGGACAACGGTCTGACTATCAAATTTAGTTAATTTTCGTTTCTTTATCAATTCCTTTTTCTCCAAGTAAAACTTCTTCAATGGCATCTAAAAGACGTTAACAAAATAGTCGTATTTAAAATCCTCGCGGCCGGCCCAACCATTGGTAAAGTTGGAATCACCTCGCATATAGCGGAAAGAACCCGTATCCGTATCTTCTTGCATGATAAACCAGGAGCCATCTTTGTGAGTAAATCCATAATAGGCGACGATGGAGTCATCAATTTCGGTAATTCTATATCCGTCCGTAGGCCCCTTTTCCGCCGGGTTAATTTTGTTACCAGAGGTGTCTTGAAGAGAGATTGTTTCGGATTCAGACGAACTTTCGAAAAATGGAACTTGTGGCCTTTTAATAAAAATCGAGTAAAGAAGAAGCGAAAACCCCGAAACTCCAAGTAGCTTGAGAAATGCCCGTTTATCGTCATCTACAGCATTTTCAGCTACTGGCTGGATAGGGGCTAAATGCTCTTTGTAAGCTACTTGACTTCTTTTGCGCGGAAAAACTTTAAAGGCAAAATAAACTAGCAGGGGGTAAAAAGCAATGGCGACTACCAATTGGGGATAGGTTCTGGCAGTTACAAATGCAATGATTACGTCCAGTGTGACGATTACAAAGGTGCAGTAGGTTAGGATTTTGTACATTGGTTATTTATTCCTCCGGTATAACTTCGATAAAACTTGCCGGTATAAATCCGACTGATCCATCGGCTAATTTGATTTCATACCATCCTGAATCAGTGGAAACGTATTCGAAAGTGTCGCCCTCTTTTGCTTCTCCGATCTTATTTGAGCTAACAATTGGAGCCTGGAGGATGTTAATGCTTGTAGCCCCGTCGGTAATTTTAACTGTCAGCATTGTTTTTGGTTTTATCTCTGGCTCTATTTCTACTTCGACCGCTTTGGGAAGAACTAAAGGAGTAGGGGCAGATTTCGGTGTAAGTTTGGCTATGGAAGCGTTGATGTTTCTTACCCCGAGTCCTACGAGGAGCAAAAACATTGTACCCGCAGCCAGGAATTCGGGTATCCTTTTTACAGGTTTCAAATTCGGATTTGCGGGTATTTCAGGAGGCTTTTCAACATTACTTGCAAGGATACTCTTTCCAAGGTGCTGACTCTCACTCTCAAGAGTAATTCCTTGAAGAAGCTCTTTGCCCTTTTGGTCAAGTGTATATTTTTCAACAAAATCTTTGTAGCTGCCTGTTCCCTTGAGGAAATCAGTTTTGGCCCTGTCAAAAAAAGATAGAACTACATTTGGTTTGACCCACGAAGTAGCTCTTGCACCCAAAAATTCTCTATATGAGGAATGACCACTGATATGGAAGTAACGGGTAAGATACAAGAGGCTAGCTTCGTCCTTGATCTGAACTGACTTGTAAGGGCCTTGAAACAGGGGGCCAGTACGTTGATATTTTTTATTAAAATACATTGAATATCTGGTGCATAAGGATCTTATAAACTTCTCAAGGGAACCTTTAGTTATTTGATACACGAGTAGGTGGAAGTGATTAGGCATGATACAGTAGGATACTATTACTACTTGGTTGAAGTAATTTTTGGGTTGGTGTGGCGTACCCCGAAAAGTACGCCCATTTATGCTGAAAACCTTCTTAGTGGCCTCAGTATCTGCAGGAACAGATAAGTAATCTCTCAAATAGCCAAGAAAGACTTCATAATCTTGTTCGTCATTGAAGAGGATTTTGTCTTCAATTCCACGATTGTAGACATGACAATATGTACCGGTCTCATCCGCCCTAAAAAGGTTTTGAGCAGGCATATTTAAGACTAGACTTAAAGGGAGAGACCCTGCAAGCCCCATTTTAGCTACAGTCTTATATTGTTTCCGGACGCTTATGGAGAATTTAGATCTAGAAGCTTTTCTCGATTACTTTCTCTAGAAAAAATATACTAAATCATAATATAACAAATTAATACTTAGTATCTCATCAACTTTATTTTGATATGAGGCTAAATTTTAGACTGAATGCTTCCAGGTGTGCTTGGGGATTAATTGGCAAGAATCTTTAAGTTCGCAGTCAACCAGACTGTACCGTTCCAAAACTCCAAACTATTTGTGTCAGAGTTAAATCCAAAAGTTCCCTTCTTGGGCTTTTTCGGCCTATCGGGGGTAGTCCAATATGTAATTGTCGGCATCCCAATCAGGACTGATAAACCCTGTCCGACTTCAAGAAAGACTGGGGAATTTTTAGGCATTAAACTATCTTATGGCCATAATATAGCGTACGGTAGATAGCGTCAAGGGTTTTCGTTTAACCTAACTCATTCGTAGTATTAACCAGACAGCTCCGTTCCAGTACTCCAAACTATTTGTGTCAGAGTTAAATCCGAA
>CAYNFU010000049.1:0-406 GCA_964396785.1 uncultured Gammaproteobacteria bacterium
GTTTGGTTAGACTGCCTCCCTTGCGGTTGGTAATCCATCCAGTGCTCTACAACATAAGCCGAAAAGGCGAGACGGTCCCTATAGACCTTTCGGGGAGAACCAGCTATCTCCGAGTTCGATTGGTATTTTGCCGCTATCCACAGCTCATCCCAAGTCATTGCAACGACTACGGGTTCGGGCCTCCCTCAATCTTTCGATTAAGTTCACCCTGGCCATGGTTAGATCACTCGGTTTCGGGTCTGTCCTAGTACACTAAACGCCTTTTAAGACTCGCTTTCGCTACGCCTCCCCCCGATTCACGGGGTTAGACTAGTGTAATAAGACAACTCGCCGGTTCATTCTTCAATAGGCACGACATCACCCCGATAAATCGGAGCTCTGTCGGCTTGTTAGCAAACAGTTTCAG
>CAYNFU010000049.1:416-4271 GCA_964396785.1 uncultured Gammaproteobacteria bacterium
CGGTTCATTCTTCAATAGGCACGACATCACCAAATAAATTTGGCTCTGTCGGTTTGTTCGCAAACAGTTTCAGTTTCTATTTCACTGGGTGTCTCACCCTTCTTTTAACCTTTCCCTCACGGTACTAGTTCACTATCGGTCACAACCTATATTTAGCCTTAGAGGATGGTTCCCCTAGATTCCCACAGAGACACGTACTCCGTGGTACTTGGGAATTCCCTAGAGGTCGTCTTGGTTTTGCATACGAGACTTTCACTCTTTATAGTCGGCAATTCCATGCCGTTCTGCTACCGCGACAACTCCCATATTGGGCTCCCGCAACCCTCCACGAAGCCTCTTGCGAGGCAAAGTGGAGTTTAGGCTCTTGCGCTTTCGCTCACCGCTACTGACGCAATCACGATTGTTTTCTCTTCCTCGCCCTACTTAGATGTTTCAGTTCGGGCGGTTCCCTCCTAAACCTTAGTAGCCCCGACAAGTCGGGACATTTCAAATTTAGGTACTCAAAATGAGTAGGTTTCCCTATTCGGACACCAACGGATCAAAGCTTCGTGGCAGCTCCCCGTTGAGTTTCGTCACCATGTACGTCCTTCTTAGGTAGGTTGTACCAAGGCATCCACTGTCTGCATTAGTGAAAACTTATTGCTCTGTACCAGGACGGTACAGAGCGGCCTTTCTCTTCAGATGTCAAAGTACAAATTATTTAGTATCTGGTGAGTGGCGGCTCGCGGCCAAATGCAAAAAGCCAGACCGCCAACCGCCATTCACCAACCGCTAAATCTTGTGGACCCGGAGGGAGTCGAACCCTCTGCCTCCTCATTGCAAATGAGGTGTTCAAACCGGGTAAACTTCGGGCCCGATTTAATTCTTAAACCTTTTTCAATGATTCGATCTCAACCTTAATGGTTTCAACGTAATCCTCCCATACTTTAAGGTCTGAATATGAAAGTTCACCAGAAGCTGATTCATGAGGAACTCCTCTGAATTTAGACAAGCGTTCCTTGTACCTTGCTTCTGCTTTGGCAAGCTTCTCATCAAGCTCCTTAATTTTCTTGGCGTTGCTTTGATTCATTTATAGGTGCAAAAACTAAAAAACCGGCATTTGAAGCCGGTTATCGGACAAGAAGCGATTTTCCCTATTTATCCCCCCGTTGAAGGACCACAAATAGCCCCTCGCGATTGCTTTGATAATAGTTTTACGCTTCTCATTAAGGCTTCAAAAGTAACCGTCATTATATAGAAGTGGCAAGATCTAGTCAAGGGGTGGCAATTAAGTTACTAACTGCCTGCCAGGATGTAAGAATCAAGCTCCCCTAATTGAGATTGAATCATATTTATGGTAAATTATTACATCTTCAAGGAAATTCGGGCGCTTGGTTCAGCGGTAGAACGCTTTCCTGATAAGAAAGAGGTGCCAGGTTCGACTCCTGGAGCGCCCACCAGTATATCTACTTCGTTTTAGTTACTACTAAAGTTATAATAATTCTTAGTTATGCAACACCTGACCACTCTTTTTTTGAAGATGCCTCGTAACACCGAAGTTACACCCGAAGCCGCCCAAACATTTCTTGCGGCTCTTACCCAAATTAATTCTGTAGGGCTGGTTCAAAGACTTTTTGGAGCAAGATCCCAGGCACTGTCTCTTGAGATGGTCCAAATAAATCAGCAGATTCAGTTTCTTATAACCTGCGACACGTCTCTGGTTCCTTTCGTCAAAACCCAAATCCAGTCAAATTATCCATTGGCAATAATTGACGAAACTCCCGACCCAGTAGCTACCAACTCAAAACTACATGTTTCCACCCTTAAGTTATCAAAGGGAAGCTTTTATCCTTTAGCCACCTTTGCCAATTTTACAGACGTTGACCCGCTTGCCTCGGTCCTCTCTGTCCTTGCAAAATCGACACCCGATGAGCTGGTGGTAGTTCAATACGCACTTCAATCCGTTAGCCCCTCTTGGCAAACACAGGGAGCAAGCTACGCCGCTTATGGAACTAAGAATGAGGACGGTACTTATTCCCCACGTGAGGACCAAAGTATCATAAAAGAGAAAATTTCTTACCCAGGCTTTGCTGTGTCAATAAGAGTAGCTGCAACTACGAAGGAAACCCTAAAGGAGCTTTCATCCGCATTTGGAGTTTTTACCCGGGCCGATGGGAACTCATTCTCGACAAAGGGTCGTCCCATCTTAAGGAAAGGTGGGCCCCTAAATGATCTTTTACTACGAAAAGTCTCGGACAGCCAAATTTTAAATATTTTAGAGCTTGCCACCGTCTGGCACTTGCCCTCCGAAAAAATCAAAACCCCCATGATTGCCTGGGGAACGAGTGTGCTTTCAGAACCTCCAGAAAATTTGCCTACGTCATTTGGGGCCACAGAGGAGGATAAAATGGGTGTTAACTTCTTTGGCAAAACCCAATTTAAAAATAACGAGGTAATTTTTGGAATAAAGGATAAAGACCGGCGCCGGCATATTTGGAACATTGGAAAAACGGGAACAGGAAAATCAACTTTAATTGCAAATATGGCAATTGATGATCTCAAAAAGGGCAGGGGTTTAGCCGTCATTGACCCACACGGAGATCTCTGCGAAATTATTCTTGACTACATTCCCCGCGAGAGAATTAACGACGTCATTTACTTTAATCCGGCGGATAAGGATTACCCTATTGTGGTTAACCCTTTGGAGGTAACCAATAAAGAAGAGGCGGAACTCGTGGTTTCTGGAATAGTATCAATATTTAATAAAATATTTGGATTCTCCTGGGGACCTAGGCTCGAATATATCTTAAGGACAACCCTCCTAACCCTGGCCGATGTACCCGACTCAACTTTAAAAGACGTCCCGATGATATTAACAGTTCCTGATTTTAGAAGAAGAATTACAGATAAAATAACAGACCCAATTTTGAAGTCGTTCTGGGTCGACGAATTTGAAAAAATGCCGCCTAATCTTCAAAAAGAATCCATCTCCCCAATTCTTAATAAGGTCGGACAGTTTGTAACCTCACCTTTGATAAGAACTATCATCGGTCATCCAAAAAGCTCGATTAAGCTCGACGACGTCATGAATGAAGGAAAAATTCTACTGGCCAATCTTTCCCAGGGCAGACTCGGAGAGGATAACGCCGCTCTTCTTGGAGCAATGCTTATTACCAAGCTACAGCTTGCCGCAATGCATAGAGTCGATATGCCGGAAGAGGCAAGGAGAGATTTCTACCTCTATGTAGACGAGTTCCAAAACTTTGCAACCGGCTCCTTTATTAAAATCATGTCAGAGGCAAGAAAGTACAGACTAGATATTATGCTTGCAAACCAATATATGGCTCAGATTCCCGAAGAGGTGCAAAAGGCAATACTGGGAAATGCAGGGTCCATTATGTCTTTTGCGGTTGGAGCATCTGACGCATCCATTCTTTTTAAAGAATTTGCAGAGGTTTTTTCCGAAACGGACCTGGTAAACCTTTCCAACTATCAGGTAGCCTGTAAACTGACAATAGACGGCTACTCCACCCGACCATTTTTGGCCTATACCCTACCTCTTCCTATCTCTAGAAATCAAAATAGAGACAAAGTGATTCGCGTCTCCCGCGAACGCTGGACCAAAAGAGGTCCCCACACTGAGTAACATTGACTATAGGCTCTAATTTTGTTAGACTTCTTACCTTCTAACTTTTAATTAGCACATTCACATGAATGGCGTTTTTTGTGAGGGGAACGGGGTAGATAATTTATTGTCTCCCCCTTCCCCCTCACATAAGCCGGGCCCAATAAAATGGGCCCAGATAAATTCATAAGGATAAAAAGTACGAGTGAGGGGAAAGGCTCGACTGTTCTGTCACCCAAAAGGTGACTTTC
>CAYNFU010000050.1:0-4102 GCA_964396785.1 uncultured Gammaproteobacteria bacterium
TTTTGGAAATTGGAACAGGTTACTTCTCTACTCTTTTCCTTCATTGGATGGCACATATTTACAAACGTAATGTTTTTTCCTACGAAAACGATCCCAAATGGTACGCGAAGTCCTTAAAGGCTAACTCCAAGTACCACAAAATAATATTTGTGAATAACTGGGACGAGCTGCCTGTCGACAGGCATTGGGGCGTTGTTTTCATCGACCATGCCCCCGCAGAAAGAAGAATAGTCGAAATTAAAAAATTTGCGGATAAGGCCGATTATATTATCATTCACGATACCGAGCCTGAACACGACAATGATTATCACTTCAGTGAAATTTGGCCAATGTTTAAGCATATCTATCACCTCAACAAAATTTTTCCCTGGACCAGTGTCGTTTCCAATTTTAAGAAGCTGGACAACATTGCTTAAGATGAAAATATTTGACCGCTTCCCCTTTTTTAATGAGCTTGAATAAAGCAGAAATATGAAGATCTTGCATTTGAATTACCGTCAATGCGAAAGCGGTCAAGACTCGCTCTATGACGGCCTATGCCGCGTCTTAGGACCTGAGAATGTCATTGAGTATCCGCAAAAACCTTCGTTGCACGGCGGACCCGGAATCGCTTATAGATGGTATCCGTGTTTCTTTAATTGGCCCGAGTTTTATACCGATGAACAAAAAATACGGATGCTTAAAGAAAATTGGTTTGATGTTATCTTGGTGGGGTGCGGCGACTCTACAGACTGGAGTATAGGAACCCATCGACAGGAAAGAGTCAAAAAAGGCAGAGAGGAATTCTCCGAAATGTATGAGCTGGCGATAAATAAATCAAAAACCATAGCTACATATGCTTTGGATATGGGAGACGGAAGCCGCATTAACGACCACATTAGAAAAGAATTCAACTGTCTTAAATATTTTAAACGTGAGTATCTGGAAAAAGAGGTTGGAGATGACCCGGGGGTTCTTCCCTTCAGTCTTTGTTTGGCTGAGCGCTACGTTCCTGAGAATATTGAAGGACCAAGAGTAAACCTACCTTTCTTTGCGGGGAGAAACTATGGTTTGCGCGAACCGTATATTGCCTATTATGAGAGTTTCGGCAGAAAAAATACCAGGAGTTTAACCCAAAGAAGGTTAAACCTGGAAATGTTGAAATATAAAATCGGGATTGATTTGCTGGGATCTGGAGAAGATACCATCCGCCGTTATGAAATTGCTGCACGGGGTGAAATGCTTCTTTGCCCTAAGGTAATTATTAAAAGAGAAAATGATTTTACTGAGGGAGTCTCAGCGGTATTCTATGACGGATTTGAAGACTTTAAAGAAAAGCTAAATTATTACATGTCTCATGAGGACGAGGTGGATAAGATACGTCTGGCGGGCCGCAAACACTTTTTGAAATATCATACGGGTACCGCTAGGGCAAAACAATTGATAGAAAAAATATGAAAGGTTTAACCATTGGGATTCTTTCCTGGAAATCACAAGTAACTTTAAAAAATACTTTAACCAGTTACAAGGAATCCGGCTTACTTGACTGCGCAGATCAGGTATTTATTTACTTTAACGAAATTTCAATCAAAGACGTTGAAATTGCCAATGAATATAAGATTCCCTACTACGGCTCGGGCAAAAATCTGGGAATCGCGGGAGGATACCGCGAAATGCTAAAAATTGTTAACAAACCTTATTATTTGTTCCTGGAAAATGATTGGGAAATCCTGCCTGAAAATTATCATTTAGTTACTTCTCAGCTTAAGGAGAGCATAAAACTGCTGACCAAAAACGCAAACGTGGTAAGGTTTAGGAGCCGGAGTCAACCGGGTGAACCATTGTGGAGTATGCAATTTAAGGGCAAAGAGCTATCAAACCCTGAAACACTCATGGATGCAATCCATTGGACGGCAAATCCGGAAATTGACTTTTCTCCGTATATTTCCAGTCCTTTTCAGAATTGGTATATAGCCAAAGCCAAATACGCCAATTGGACGAATAATCCCCACATGGTCAAAACCGTTTGGGCAAAAAAAGAGTTAGTTCCTCATTTAGCAGGCGATATCGAACAGGCCGTTGCGGCTTGGTGGCCAAGGACAGATTTTACAGTCACGCAGGGGCAAGGCCTGTTTACCCATGGCTGCACAATAATGCTCAGGGGAGTGGAAATTTGCCTTCATAAGAAAGAACAGCTTTCAGATCACATCCGCCGGGAGAAAGACTTTTTTGAAGCTAATATCCTGGATTATATCCGTGATAACTATCCCCGACAGCATACTATTGTTGATGCGGGGGCCAATATAGGTAACCATGTCGCCTACTTTTCCAACTTCTTAAAATACGATTCAATTTATGCTTTCGAGCCGATTCCTGACAATTTTAAACTATTGAAGCTAAATTCAGACAAACCCAATATCAAAATATTTAATAAGGCTTTAAGTTATAAGAATGAAACTTTAAAGATGGCTCCCAATCCCGTGAATATGGGGGCATCAAGGGTCAGACGGTACGGGAAAGTAAAAGTGGATGCTATCGCAATTGACAGTCTTAAACTTAGTGATGTAACTCTTCTTAAGATTGATGTCGAGGATTCTGAGGCCTATGTTATTGCTGGTGCAAAAGAAACAATTAACCGCTCTCATCCGTTAATCTTACTTGAAGATAAAAATGGTAAATATGCTAAATTACTGGATGGTTATATTTTGGAGAAAGCGTGGCCCAAGCAGTATACATATCTCTACCGATTCGCTAAACCGTACCTAATTGCGATTTATTCATATACCGAAGGTTGCGACAACTACGAAAGGACTTTTCCCAAAGTTGCGGACGGTGTTGAAAAAGTGGACTGCCGTTTAAACTGGTATCCGGGTCACTTGTACCGTTGGGATAAGATGCCCCAACATTTGGATAGAAACCGCGTCTTTATTTTCACTGACAGTGCCGATGTTGTTTTTCAAAAGCCTTTTCCAGCCTTGGACCCTCAAAAGGTATACGTCGCCAATGAGGGAGAAACTTTCAAGGAAAGCGGCATCTGGCGGAGCTTAATGCGGCGGTATCCCGAATTTGCCGTTTTGTCCGATGAAACCGACTATAATGTCGGCTCCTTCGCCTGCGGCGGCTACCTGATGGATAACTTTATTGAGTTTCTCCAGACACACCGTAAAGGCAGCCGACGAATGTCGCTTGAACAACTTTTATTTAACCTTTGGCTCCGACAACCTGATATTTGGCCCCGTATCACAGAAATCCCCGACCTTTTTTGTTCAGTTTATGCCAACTTTAAGCATAACCTGGCCAGTATTAAGGATGGAAAAGTCGTTAACCGAAATGGCGAAATATTTACTGTCGTCCATTTTAACGGTAGCATGAAGGAAAAATACAAGGATATCTTGAATAAATTTTAATAGCATGAACAATCCAAAACTGTCGGTTGTGATATCGGTTTACAACTCTCACGAGATTGTGAGGCGCCAACTTTTACATTTTAAAAAGCTCAATCTTCCCGTTGAAATCATTATCGTTGACGATAATTCCAATCCACCGATTCCGGGAGCCGCCATCCGGACTAATAATAAACTTGCATGGACTCAAGGTTTGGGCCGGAACATGGGGGCGAAGCACGCCAAAGGCAAGTACTTGTTTATGACGGACATCGACCACATACTCTCCCGCGAGGCCATTGAAGACGCTCTTGACTTTAACGGCAATAAAATGGTATTCAGACGACAGATAGCCATACTTGATGAGAACGGGAATATCAGGCAGGATAAAGAAACTCTTAAAGACTGGGGCTATGAGAAAGAAAACTTAGCTGCAAGCGTTCACGGAAACACTTTCGTCCTAAAAAAGTCAATCTTTGATGAATTAGGGGGTTATAGTCCCGAAACTTGCAGCTGGGGATATCATCCTATTGGAAGAAGGGGTGATGACTGCTATTTTAATACCAAGTGGAACCGAAGGTTCAGTGGGGAAAGACCGGCTGTGGGCAGGGATATCTATATGTTTCCAATCGGGAGGTTTAACAAAACAGGTAATCTTAACCCCAAAGGACTATTCCACAACCTGAGCCAAGACGGACAAAAAAAGATGTTTAAAGGAGAAGAAAAATGACAAAAGGGAT
>CAYNFU010000051.1:0-3940 GCA_964396785.1 uncultured Gammaproteobacteria bacterium
TTCCCCGGGCAATTTAAAAATTGGTTTTACTCGCTACTTGCAATGAGCACTGTTCTTGAGGATCGTGAGCCGTTTAAAACGGTTTTAGGTTTTGCAACGCTCCTTGGAGAAGACGGCCGCCCAATGCACAAAAGTTGGGGAAATGCAATTGAATTTAATGAAGGGGCGGATAAAATTGGAGTTGACGTAATGCGTTGGATGTATGTTCGGCAAAATCCATCCGAGAATCTCCTTTTTGGTTACCATGTTGCTGACGAAACAAGAAGGAGATTTCATCTTAAACTTTGGAATGTATATAACTTCTTTGTAACGTATGCCAATTTGGACGGCTGGTCTCCGATGGCGGGGAATAAAGAACCAGGAGGCACACCACTTGACGATTGGATTTTATCAAGACTCAGTGAAACTATTAAAGATGTAACTTACTTTCTTGAGAAATATGATGCCTACTTGGCAAGCGGGTCGTTAGAAGGATTTTTAGATGATTTGTCACTTTGGTATATAAGGCGCTCGAGGGATAGGGTTGGACCGGCGGGGGAGTCGGCTAAGGATAAGGATAATTTCTATAAGACCTGTCATACTTCGCTTGTCGGACTATCTTTACTTCTTGCCCCATTTACTCCGTTTATCTCAGAAGTAATTTATAGAAATTTGACCAAAGGTGATTCTCTTCACTTGGGAAGTTGGCCAAGTGCGGGGAAAATTGATGAGAAATTAATAAAACAAATGTCTAATTTAAGGCTTGTTGTCGAAAAGGTTCACGCAATAAGAAAAGATAAAGGGATTCCTGTAAGGCAACCCCTCGCCAGGCTTGAAACTGAAGCACCTTTTGAAGTTCCCAATGAACTTAAAAGTTATTTGACAGATGAGGTAAATGTTAAAAGTTGGATTTTAAGAAAAGGAAAGACACTTGAAAACTCACTCGATACAAAAATAACCCAAGAACTTGAAGAGGAAGCAAAGACAAGAGAGCTTATTCGAAGCATTCAGGAAGAAAGAAGGAAAATGGGTATGAGCCTTAGTGAGAAGGTTGATGTTTCAAATACCTGGCTTCCTTCTGCTCTAGGCCTGGTTCAAAGATTAAAATCTAAGGCGTTAATTGATAAGCTTTCAAAAGGGGATTTCAAAGTGGAGAAAGTTTAGAATGATAAATGCCGGAACTCCTCGTCGTTTCGACTATATGCTTTTGGGATCCGCAATATTCCTGGTAGTTTTTGGGGTGGTCACATTAAGGTCTCTTGCACCCTCCCTTTTCCCCGTATACTTTTTATATTTGGTGCTTGCCGTCTTTGCTTTTATTATTTTCTCTCAAATTGACTTTGAAATTTTATCTCTTTTTTCAAAGCATCTTTATGTTCTCTCGATTCTACTTCTTCTATCACCGCTTTTTATTGGCCAAATTACCCGTGGTGCGATTCGTTGGATTCCCATAGGTCCCCTAACCATTCAGCCGGCTGAAATAGTTAGACCCTTCTTAATAATTTTTTTTGCAAACTACTTGACGGTGAAAAAAATCGATTTAAGAAAGTTTATTAGTGCGCTAGCCCTACTTGCGCTACCGGCTCTTCTTATTTTAGTTCAGCCTTCTCTCGGCGTCGCGGTACTCACTGTAGTAGGTTTTATAGGTGTAGTACTCGCCTCGGAAATTAACAAAAAATACTTGCTTCTTGGAGGAGTTATCCTTCTTGTACTTCTTCCACTTGCCTGGCAGATACTTGCCCCTTATCAAAAAGCTAGGATAATCACCTTTATAAACCCTGGAAGCGACCCGTATGGAGCAGGTTACAATAGCCTTCAGTCAATGATATCGGTGGGATCCGGAAAAATAACCGGTAGGGGACTCGGTAAAGGAGTGCAAACTCAACTCTCTTTCTTACCAGAGCGCCACACAGACTTTATATTTGCCTCAATTGCTGAGGAAATGGGCTTTGTTGGAGCGGGACTAGTTCTTTTGGGACTCTTTGGAGTGTTTTGGAGGGTTTCTAGAGTGATATCAGAGTCGAGAAATTTTGCAGCCAGGGCCTGTGTTGCTGGCATATTTTTAACTCTTTTTGCCCAAACTTTCGTCCATATCGGTATGAATATGGGACTTCTACCTATAACCGGAGTTCCTCTTCCTCTTGTTTCCGGTGGGGGATCGTCTCTTCTGGCAACCAGTATTTCTTTAGCAGTAGTCAGTTCTTGTCGGAAACAAATTCAAACTTGAGTTTAACTTCCCAACCGGTTAGAATAGGCGATGAACATGGCAAAATACGCAGTAATACGCCTCGGAGGGCATCAATATAAAGTATCTGAAAAGGAAGAATTTTTAGTGGATAAGTTAGCGGATGAGGCTGCTCCCGAGATTTTACTGGTAGCCGATGGGGAAAAAGTTTCTGTCGGAAAACCTAAGGTAGCTGGAGCAAAAATAACACTAAAAAAGGTAGAAGACCTTAAAGGGGAAAAAATTGACGTTTATAAATACAAAGCCAAATCAAGATACAGGAAGAAAATTGGCTTCCGTCCCTCCTATTCACGTCTTCTCGTGGTGAAAATAAAGACTTAAGGGTGAGTATATCAATATGCATCTTTCTAGTATCTTGACAGCTGTGAAAATATCCATTATATTGATTCGATTTAGACAATAACTATATGTCCACACATAAACAAGGAGGAAAGGCTTCACAGCACGTATCTCCTGCGGGAAAACGACTTGAAATGAAGGTGTCAAATGGAGAAGAAGTGGGAGTCGGAGAAATATTAGTTAGACAAAGGGGGACTAAATTTCATGCTGGGGTAGGTGCCAAAAAAGGCCGCGATCACACAATTTTTTCGATAAGAAGTGGAAAAGTCAAAGTGGCACAGAAATATGGCAAGGGTATTATTTCAATAAATTAATATGGCAGAAGAAGTTGTACAAATAGACGTTAATCAACTCCAGCCAAATCCTCTTCAACCCCGAGGCGCAATAACACCTGAGTCACTGGTTGACCTCGTAGATTCGATTAAGGAACACGGAATACTCGAACCGTTGGTGGTTGCAAAAACTCCAGCTGGTTTCCAGATTATAGCCGGGGAGAGAAGGTGGCGTGCTTCAAAACTGGCTGGGCTTCCCTTTGTTCCAGCCCTCATTCGTGAGACTTCTCCTCGAGGAATGCTTGAAATGGCGCTTGTAGAGAATGTCCAAAGGATCGACCTGAACCCACTTGATAGAGCGAAGGGATTTGAGAGGCTAATTAATGAGTTCAGTCTCACAACTTCAGAAATTGCCGTAAGAATAGGGAAGAGTGTCGCCTATGTTTCAAATTCAATAAGGCTTCTAACTTTACCAGATGCCCTGAAGGATGGACTTCTTTCGGGTCTTATTTCCGAAGGCCACGCAAGAGCTCTTGCCGCAATTGACGATCAGGGACTAATGCTTGAGGCATATAAAATAATACTAAGAGAGAGCGGTTCGGTCAGGCGCGCAGAGGAACTTGCAAGACGCATGAAGGCAAAGAGCCAACAATCGATGAAAAAGGTGGGAGTGAGACAAGACCAATTGAGGGTAGTTTCAGAAGAGCTAGACAAACTGCAAGAGGAGATGGAGGTAAAACTAAATGATGGAATTTCTGAAGACACTAAAAAGTCAACGGTGAAGTTAGTCCGCTCCCGGCGAGAAACTAAGATAAGTATAGTTTTTAAAGGGGGCTTAGAGGAAACTGAAGAAAGACTTCAAAAAGTCCACAGAGCGATTACCTCAATTTAGGATAGGATACTCAACTTTAGGAACTGCACCAAAACTTTTTGGCGGCCAATAGACAAACCAAGATTTTCCTGTAATTTTTGATTTTGGAACAAATCCCCACGTTCTTGAATCAGACGAGTGACTCCTATTATCTCCCATCACAAAATATTCCCCACTGGATACTGTCTTTTCCTCTCCATCTTTAAGAAAATTTCCTGCGAAGGTTATGGTTCC
>CAYNFU010000052.1:0-3928 GCA_964396785.1 uncultured Gammaproteobacteria bacterium
GGAATGGCGGCTGACATTTTTGAGTCCTACGAGGTAACTATAGTTTCTTCTTTAATTCTGGGGCTTGTTCTATATCACTTAACTGGACAGAGTTTTTGGATAGTTTATCCATTGGTTGTAAGGGCCATAGGAGTCGTCTCCTCAATTATTGGGACCCTGGCGGTTCCTATTTGGGAAAAATTCCCGGCTAAATGGCTGCGTGCCAAAGATGCCGAGGAGGCAATGTTTAGAAGCTACGAGCTCTCAAGTATATTTACTGTTCTTTCCGCTTTTGCTTTTGCCGTGCTCTATGCAGGCGAGTGGAAACTCGCTTTACTTATTGCCGTTGGAATTGCTCTGGCTGTGGTTTTCAACCCTCTTACCTCGTACTTTACGTCTTATAAAAAGAAGCCCGTTCTTGAGATTGCCGAATCGACAAAAACCGGAAGTGCAACCACAATTCTATCAGGCCTGGGTGTTGGAATGGAATCATCCGTCTGGAGCGTCTTTGTAATTTGTGCTGCGCTTGCCTCAAGTCTTTTAATTTACTGGGGGATGCCGCCGATTTATATGCTTTATGGGGTCGCCATGATTGGAATTGGAATGCTCTCTCTTACCGGAAATAATGTGGCAATGGACGCATTTGGACCGATTGTAGATAATGCCAACGGGATAGGGGAGATGGCCGGAGTTCCAGAGAGCGCTAACAAAATAATGGCTGACTTGGACTCTGTGGGAAACACAACCAAAGCAATAACAAAGCAGTTGGCAATTGCATCAGCGGTTATTGCCGCAACGGCCCTCTTTTTCTCATTTATTACCGACGTAGGAATTGTTCAAGCCAGGATTGGGGTAGAGGTTTTGGAGTCAATCAAAATTTCTTCTCTTCCTACCGTGATCGGATTTTTGCTAGGGGGAGCCCTACCCCTTCTATTTGCGGCAATTGCAATTAAAGCAGTGGCCCGAGCGGCAAATAAAGTAGTCGAAGAGGTTAGAAAACAGTTTAAGGTTCCTGGAGTAATGGAAGGGACCAAAACGCCTGAATATGAAAGGGTAGTGAGCATTACAACCGCCGCAGCCCAGAAAGATCTTATAAGCCTAGTTGCAATTTCTGTTTCCCTTCCGCTGCTTGTTGGCCTTATTTTCGAAGTCGAAGCTTTGGGAGCATTTCTTGCAGGGGTAATTCTTACCGGCCAGCTTTTGGCGGTTTACATGTCGGTTGCCGGAGGAGCCTTGGATAATGCCAAGAAGTTTATAGAGGATGGACACCTGGGGGGCAAAGGTTCGGACGCCCACAAAGCTAGTGTCGAAGGAGATACGGTAGGGGATCCCCTAAAGGATACTGCTGGACCTGCATTAAACCCGATGATTAAGGTTGTGAACCTGATAAGCCTTATTGCCGCGCCGGTTATCGTACAATACCACGGCAGCCTGGGAGCAAAGGTGGCAATTGCGATTCTTTTGGCAATTTTCATCTGGGGAATTTGGCAGAGCAAAAAATATAGAGTCTCCGTTTCCGACTAGAGTTGTCTTCAAATTAGCTTCGGAGTAAAATAAGCCGCCGCCTCGAAAGTGCGATTTTTATAGATGATAATTCTTAGTGAGCTTACGATAAAAAATTTTAGATGCTTTGAGGAACAACATTTTAATTTTAAAGTACCCAATGGCAGTGATGAAGGCCGTGGCTTAAACATTTTTATTGGTGAAAATGGAAATGGAAAAACATCTGTTTTAGAGGCAATTGAATATCTTACGCAAAGTAGGTTGAAATCCAAAAGTTCTGTTTCTATAAGAGATTTTTTAGATATAAAGAAAAAGGTTGAAATTCAAGCAGTAACTAATGAGTTCGAAGTAGAGAGCGTTTTTAGCAAGGATAAATTCATTTGTAACGGATTCCAATTTGAAGCAAAAGCAAGGGAAACTAAGAGTGATAACTTGGTTAGCCCAATCGTTTTTGACAACAAAATTATACCAGCCGTAGAGGGCAAGTTACAGGACTATGAGTTGCGATTAGATGTAACGAAACCCTGGGGGGCTAGCAGACTTCCAAACTTTCAAATTGTTTATTTCGATAAGAACAGGAGGCGGCACATCTCTAAAGGGATTTTTCCATCAAAGCTAGATGATTTAATCGAAGATTTAAACTTCCAAGTATTAGAAAAAATAAATCTCTTAGACGAATCTAAAGTTGATCAGAAGAGGGCTAAAGCGGAGTTGTTAAACATAAATAACGTAATTAGGGAAATTCTACTGGAGGGCACATCAGACAAATTATTCGATAAAGTTCTATCAGACTGTGAGGAATTTTTTGACCGCGAAATTAGTTTAGATTTAATCAGTAACCTAGAACCATTTTCGAGTTCATTCTTTTCTGCAAAGGTAGGAGATTTACACCAGTTGCCAATTTCTCAGCTGGGTTCGGGAACTGAGATGATTTTTTCCCTGATTTTCTTATACAACTACTTTTCTCTACGGGGTAACAACATTGTCTTTTTAATAGATGAGCCGGAACTACATTTGCACCCGATGTGGCAGGATAAGCTTGTAGATTTATTAAAAAGAATTACAAGAACAAATCAGGTTTTTGTTTCCACCCATTCCCCCTACATATTTAAAAACTGTGTAAATACTGAAGCTGGCCTACTGACTTTTAACAAAAGTGATAACGGAAAGGTGATCGTTGATGACGCACGTAATACGTATTGGGGCCATTTTCCTTGGAGTCCATCTTGGGGTGAGATTAACTATTACGCTTATAATTTGCCAACAATTGATTTCCACAATGAATTATATGGTTACCTTCAGGAAAAGTCTGGTCAGGATAACCTGGCAGATTTCGACAATTATTTATGCCGCTCTAAAAAAATAAACGAAATCCGAAAATATACGGATAAATCTACAGGCAAAACATCAGATGTGACTTTGTGTACTTATATTCGTAATCAAATTCACCATCCGGAAAATAAAATTAATCCAACCTTCACAAATGACGATTTAGGAAAATCGCTACAACTGTTAATTAACTGTTTTTAGGGGTAGTCAGATTATACATCGGCTCTGATATAATCAGCTCGTATGGGTAATTCAAAACTCCCTTTTTCTCCATCTGTTACAAAAGGCAACTTCGTTTTTACTTCAGGACAGGTTTATTTAACTCCGGAAGGGAAACTATTAGAAGGGACTATAAAAGAGCAAACCCATCAAGTAATGAAAAATTTGAAAGGGGTACTTGAAAAGGCGGGTGTGACTTTTGCCGACGTTGTTAAAACCACGATTTATGTAACAGATATGTCCTTATACTCGGATCTCAACGAAGTCTACGGAAGTTATTTTTCGGAACCTTATCCAGCTCGGGAAACTGTCTGTGTAAAAGAGTTGCCTTTGGGTGCGAAAATTGAAATTAGTATGATAGCTTCTAAAAGCTAGGCACTTCCATTTCCTGCGCGGGATTAGTTTATACAGAAGTAGCTTCCGATGGGGGAGAGCTCTTTGAGCTTTACCCCTTCACCCCAGAATGTTGACGCTGCGCCTCCGTCGAGATTTAGCGCAGAAACAAAGTTTTCGCCGAGGGAATTCTGAATTTCCTTTAACACTTCGGGTAAGGAGGCCAGAGTTGGTCCCGAAAAAACAGAATTTTGTGTAAATACGACGATAAAGAATATTTCTCCTTTGTCATTTAGCGCGACCATAACTCTTCTATCTTTTTCCTGCTCTTCAGCTTTAAGACTAAGCTTCAGGGGAGTGGAATCCATAATAAGAATGGGGCCCGCCTGAAGGGCAATTCTATATTCTTCATCCCGAGTTTCCTTTAAAATCTCGGGAATATTTCCTTCGCTTATTAGGAAAAATCCGTTAAATGTTGCATTTATCTGCCTCTTTTGTATTTCTTCTCGCTCGCTTATAAAAAGCCCGATGGGTGAAAATTTCTCGGAATAGAATCCTCCGTTTA
>CAYNFU010000053.1:0-3762 GCA_964396785.1 uncultured Gammaproteobacteria bacterium
CACAGAGGCGAGATATGTCGCAAGTATAGCTTGTGAAAGTCAAAAAAGCAAATTTTAGGGTTGCGCGCCCAGAACACTCTCTAGAAAGTTATAGAGGTGCAATTTATATCATACATCTAGTAAATGTAATACTTCCACTTGACAGGATAAAGAATATTTGGTACCCTTACTTAAAGATTTGAAAAGGGATTTCATATCTATGAAAAACGAACCTAAAAGGGAAAAATTCAAAAGATTAGCCTCAAAGCGCACAACCGCTCTTCTTAACCAGTTGCGCCTCCTTGGCAATCTTTCTAATAGGGCTAACTACGAATACAACGAAGTTGACGTAAGAAAGATTTTTAAAGCGGTTGACGAACAATTAAAGTTTGTAAAAGGCAAATTCCTTCAAAAGACAAAAAGGGAGTTTAAATTATAAAGAAACGGACTTAACAATGAAAGCAGAGTCAAAAAAATTATTCAGCTTCCTAATGGGGGCTACCTCAGAGACTGAAATAGAAGGGATATTGGGAAAATTTAGTCTCTTAAGAGAAGAGAATTGGCGCCTATATGGAGACAGAGAATTGAACCAGAATATTATCGACAACCAACAGGGTGACCCGATTGCGGCTCTAGTTGAAAAACCAATTAATTCTATAGATGCTTTGTTGCTACTCGAATGTAAAAAGAGAGGGGTTGATCCCGAGAGTCCACTGGCTCCACAGTCTATGAAAGAAGCATTGAAAGAGTTTTATGGAGTAGACCTTGATAGGTTCGTTGACTTGAGCGCGGAACAGAGGAGAAGCCTTGCTAAAAATATCTTTATAATCGCCGAAGGCTCGAAGGAAACACCCAGTATCATTGTTGTAGATCGCGGAGAAGGCCAACACCCTTCTGATTTTCCGCGCACTTTTCTATCTCTCGAAGGGAAACTCAAAAATACTATTCATTTCGTTCAGGGACAATACAGTATGGGTGGCACTGGTGTTTTGCGTTTTTGCGGAGAGAAAAAATATCAACTAATTTTATCGAGGAAAAACCGGGCACTATTAAGAAACGGCCAGAAAGACGAATGGGGGTTTGCATTGGTAAGGCGGCACATTACTGAGGGCACAAAATTCAAGACAGAGTGGTACGAATATCTAGTGGACAGTGACCATGAAGTCTTTCGATTTTCGGGCCAGCCCCTAGAGCTTATTGCAGGAGAACCGCCTTTCGACTTCGGGACATACGTAAAAATGTTCAACTATATGCTGGGAAGGGGACTAAGCTCTGTTATAACACTTGATCTTTGGCGCGCCTTGAATAGGAGGCTATTTATGCCAGTCATTCCGCTTATTGTCTTCGAAACACGCCCCGAATATAAAGGTAAAAGTCCTCAAAAATTAATGCTTGGAAACAAGCATAGGGTTCTTATAGACGAACGAGATAGCCTGGAAGACCAATTCTCGATACCAATGGATATGGGGCCTTTCGGGATGCGCAAGCTTTGGATCGTTGTGTTTAAACAGCCGGTGAAGACAGATGAATTTACAACTTATAGAGATGCGGTATTTCTGACAATTAATGGTCAAACATTGGGCACATGGGACCGCTCGCTTTTTGGCTCGGAAAATGCCCGGCTTCATTATCTTAGAAACTACCTTCTCGTACAGGTCGATTTAACTGATGTGGATACACATATAAGAACAAATCTATTTATGCCTTCGCGTGACCGAATAGCTGAAGGAAGTCCTTACGCACAAAAATTAAAAGAAAGAATAATCTACGAACTAAAAAACTGTGAGAGATTAAAAAAGTTAAATGAAACCAGACGGGATCAGCGGGTAGGGATGGTTGACAAAGACGATGAACAAATGTTTAAAGAGTTTTTACAGGAACTCCTCATAAAGAATCGTTCCCTTGCCGACCTCTTGCCCTTTGGGAAAAAGATAAAAATAAGCTCAGCTATAGGTAGAATTACTAGAGAAAAAACACCTTTTATTGGAAAGTATATTCCAACATTTTTGAAGGTACAAAAATCGAAGGACGGAGAAACCGTTAAAAAGATACTCCCAATAAACTCGTATATACAAGTCAGGCTTGAAACAGACGCCCAGAATGATTACCTCGATCGGGAAAAAGACGGAGGTAAGTTATTTATAAGTCCTTCTGTAAAGGTCCTTTCGGGAGGCTATCTCAACGATGGGCTTATTCCTTTTAGAGTTTCTCCTCAAAAAAACGCGAAGGTCGGCGAAAATTGCGAAGTAGAAATAGAGCTCACAAGACCGTATGATGGATCTCTGCGGGCTAATTTTCAAGTAGAATATTCCGCCCCAACAGAAAAAATGACTAGGCCACCAGGAAAACGAGTTAAAAAAGAAGAAACCTTTGATATTCCAATGCCGCATGCTGTTTTTAGAAAAGATTGGTCAAAGTATAACTGGACAGGCGAAGATATTGTTGAGATTGGGGAGATTGAAAAAGAGGGGGAGAAAGTATTAGATGTTTGGTTGAATATGGACGCCGATGTTTTGATTAATTTTCTAAGAAGCAAATCTGGCTTAACCGAAGAGAAACAGCTAGCCGTAAAAAGATTTTATAAAGCAGGGATACACCTGCATTCATTAATTTTATACCACGAATTTAAAGATAGAGCAGATAAGGGAGAACTGGTTGCTAAAATTATGAAGGGTGTGTCGAAGGTGATTCTTTTTCTAGGAGACGAGAGTGTCCTGAAGGCTATCGAAGATTAGTCTCTCTCACCCGAAATAGGTAAAAGAACGAATTGAGATTAAAGATGGTAAAGAAAGCAAAATTTAATGAAGGGAGTATTTTACCCCAAGAGCGTGTATTGAAGGAAATAAAAGGGCGGATAGCTGTTTATATAGATGCTGCCAATCTTGAAAAATCAGTACAAGAATTAGGGCTTACTCCTCCCAGCCACATCGGGAAGGGGAAGGTGTGGAGGGCCAATAAGGGTAGATGGCGTGTTAACTACGAAAAACTTTACAAATTTTTTAGAAAAAACGCCAACGTAGTTAGTACTAGTTTTTATTCTGCAAGTTTTCAGACACAATCCCACGATAAATTCTTAGCTTTCTTGAAGCGTAACGGTTACCGATTGGTGACAAAACCCTTGAAATATATTTCAGACTACAAGGCAAAAATTAATAGGAGATGTAAATTTTGTGGAGAGAAAAACGAGGTATCCATAAGTTTTGAGTGTTCTAGGTGCCATAAACAAAATGATGTTTCAATCGAGCGCAAAGCCAACTTTGATGTAGAGATTTCAATTGACGCGGTATCTTGGCTGCAAAATTATGACACATTTGTATTGTTTTCTGGAGATAGCGATTTTGCATATTTAGCCGCTTTCCTTAAGAAGAGGAAAAAGAGTGTGGTTATTTTGTCTAGACGGGGCCACATAGCAGACGAGCTAAGGAATTCGCCGGATGTAGATTATTACCAAGATATCTATGAACTCAGGGAAGAATTTTTGGAAGAAGCCCCTTAGACGCCAAAATCCGCCTTGCGGCGGATCTGAAGGCTGTTAATAACAGTCTTTGCGACTGCAATCGTATTTTAAGTTAGTCCATATCCAAAAGTCAAACTTCCGAAGAAAATACGAAAATCAATGAGGAGTTTGGAGACCCCGACCGGAATCGCACCGGTGTACCTGGTTTTGCAGACCAGTGCATAACTTCTCTGCCACGGGGTCTTCACAATAGAGTAAGACCTTTTGGGTTCGCGGTCGCAGGAGTATTTTATCTCATTGAGCTTCACAATACAAAACTTTTTTGT
>CAYNFU010000054.1:0-3735 GCA_964396785.1 uncultured Gammaproteobacteria bacterium
GTATGAGGGCCGTAATTCCTACAGGAGGTCGTGGAACCAGGATGCAGCCCCTTACATTTTCGACCAACAAGCACTTCATCCCCATTGCCAACAAACCCCTCATTTATTACCCCATAGAGGCAATTGCCGATGCTGGCATTAGGGAAGTAGCAGTTACGTATAATCCGGGAGGACTCGAACTTGCCCAATTTTTCCTTGGAGACGGAAGTCGCTGGGGGCTTAAATTTACCTACATTCTTCAGGAAAAACCTTTGGGACTTGCCAATATCTTTGAGGTTTGTGAGGAATTTTTAAGGGGAGACCCTTTCTTGATGCACTTGGGAGATAACATCTTTACGGAGGGGATAAAGCCTTATGTTGAGTATTTTGAAAAGAATAAGCCGAACGGCCTTCTTACGATGATCAAGCATCCGGAGAATGTCCGCCTGGGAGTCCCCGTTTTTGATAAAAAGGGAAGACTTATTGATTATCTAGAAAAACCTCAAAAACCGCCCAATAAATTTGGAGTTCCAGGACTTTATTTTTTTGACAAGAATGTATTTAGGTGTTTTAAAGGCAAGGACAGAATTAAACCTTCCGCCAGGGGAGAATATGAAATTCGATCCCCTTTTATGTGGCTGGTTGAACACGGGTATAGAGTAGACACGCTAGAATATAAGGCCAGGTGGTTGGACCCTGGAAAGTTTGACGATTGGATAGAAGCAAACCAATATTTACTTGACCAAAATGTTGAATCGGGCATTTTGTCTAAACTTGATAAGAGAGTAGTTATTAAGGGAAGGGTACAAATAGATAAGGGTTGTACAATCAAAAATAGTGAGATAAGAGGACCCGTTTCAATTGCCCAAGGGGTTACAATAATAGATTCATACATTGGCCCCTTCACCGCCATTGCTAAAGACTGCATTATTGAGTCCACAAAGATAGAAAACTCAGTCTTGATGTCGGGTGTAAGAATTACAAAGGTTGGGCAAACCATAGACAATAGCCTTATTGGTCCGGGTTCGGAAATTCAGGGTGGGACAGGGGGATACTTAGGATTTTTTATAGGAGAAAAAGCATTGGTTAGACTATGAAGCTTTTAATAACAGGAGGGGCGGGGTTTATAGGTTCAAACTTTATTCGCTATTGGCTTCAAAAGTATTCCAAAGATAAGATAATAAATCTCGACAAGTTAACTTACGCCGGACATCTTTCTACCACCAAGGATTTTTCTAAGAGCAATAACTACTCCTTTGTTAAGGGAGACATCTGTGACGCCAGGGCGGTAGAGCAGGTAGTGAATGGGGTGGATGTTGTTGTTCACTTTGCAGCCGAAACGCACGTAGACCGTTCAATTCTCGGTCCTCAGGTTTTTCTTAAAACCAATATAATAGGAACCCAGGTCCTTCTTGATGCAGCCCTAAATCACAAAATAAAAAGATTCCACTACATTGGAACAGACGAAGTATTTGGTGCCTTACCTCTTGATTCAAAGCTGAAATTCAACGAAAAAACGCTGTATAACCCCAGAAGCCCATACTCCGCCTCGAAAGCCGCCGCCGACCACTTGGTTCGCTCCTACTATTATACTTACGGATTGCCTATTTCCATTACCAATTGCTCCAATAATTACGGAGCCTTTCAAGACGCCGAAAAGTTTCTGCCGAGGATGATTACCAATTTGATTGACGATAAGCCCTTGCCCATTTACGGAGACGGGAAGTACGAACGCGATTGGCTTTATGTAGAGGATCACTGTCGTGCCATTGATATGGTTATCTCCAAAGGCAAAATTGGGGAGACCTATTTGGTAGGAGGATTAACCGAAGACGTAAACAACTTAGCGGTTGCAGAAAAACTGTTAATAATATTTAAAAAGGACAAAAGCTATCTGAAGTTCGTAAAAGATAGACCTGGCCACGACCGGCGCTATGCTGTCGATTGGTCAAAAATTAGGCGAGAACTAGGCTGGAAGCCTTTATATGATTTTGATACCTGGCTTGTAAAAACTGTAGATTGGTATAAGCAAAACGAATGGTGGTGGAGATCCCTAAAAAAGGAGGCGGAGAAGTTATATGCCAAAACAGGACAGAATTAATAAAGCCCAATACAAAATAGGAACTTGTAGCAAATTGATTCCAGCCGAACCAAGGCAAGAGCTACAGGTGTTCGAAACCGAAATAAAGGGAGTGAGGGTTATAAAGAAATCCTTTCATGATGACGAAAGGGGTTGGTTTCAAGAGTCCTTCAGAAAGTCGGAAATCAAGCAGATATTTGGAGGAAAATCGGTGGAAATGAGGCAAGGCTCGATTAGTTATTCAAGGCCGGGAGTTATCCGTGGAATCCATGGGGAGATGCAGTATAAAATGATTACTCCCCTGACAGGTAGACTAGTTGGAGCCTATGTTGACCTAAGGCCCAACTCTCCCACTTTCACTAAGTGGGTAATGTTGGAGTTTGACAATACCAAGTCAGAAGGAGCCAGGACCGGCGTTTTACTCGAGCCGGGGATTGGAAACTCTTTTGGGGTTCTTGGCGGTTTGGCTGCGCCCGGAGCCTTTTATATTTACTCGGTTTCTGAAGAATACGGCCAGGGAGATCCTGGACATTCCATTCGCTTCAACGACGAAGTTATTGGAATTCCCTGGAATAAATACATTCCGAATCCCTTTATTTCCGAATCTCGAGATTTACAGCTTCCCGGAGTAAAGGAAGTATGGCCGGATAAATTTAAATGAAAGAGATCCTTATTACGGGATCTTCCGGTTTAGTCGGGTCCCGATTTGTTAGTCTTCATCAGCCTAAAGGAGAGCTTCTTACTCCTTCACACCAGGATTTAGACATTTCGTCAAAAGAAGCGGTCCTGAGATATATTAAAAAGTACGAGCCAAATGTAATAATCAATTTTGCGGCTTATACAAACGTAGACGGAGCCGAGGTTAAAGAGGAAAAAGGCCAAAGAAGCGGGCAAGCGTGGAAAATAAACGTGGAAGGAGCTAGAAATTTGGCGGAGGTTGCAAAAAAACATGGAACTTTCTTAATCCATATCTCCACAGACTTTGTTTTTCCTGGTACGAGTGAATCCCCAGGGCCATATAACGAAAGTGATAATCCCAATGAAGGCGATTCCGATTTAATTGGTTGGTATGCAAAGACAAAATTATTAGCCGAAAGGGCGCTACTTATAGTCGGGGGAGATTTGGCTATTGTTAGAATTTCATTTCCATTCGGCAATCCGAATTCCGAGAAAGACTTGACTGCAAAGACCAGAAAGGTTATTGAGCTAGGCTATGGTATTTATTCCAATCAAAAAATTACCCCCACTTATATACCCGACCTGGTAAATGCAGTTGCCATAGTAATGGAAAGAAAGTTAACTGGAATTTATCACGTTGCTACCAACCCGGTAACTACACCGTATGAGTTTGGGAGATATTTTGCCAAAAAGTCGGGAATACCAGGAGAAATAAAAGAGGGGTCTATGCCAGATTTTGTTAAGGATTCGGGGAAGGCGCCACGCCCCCTTATTGGTGGACTTAATACAAAACATACAGCGAAGCTTTTAGGAATTAAATTTATGACCTGGCAGGAGGCAATCGACGAGTTTGTTGGGCTACTGGCTACAAATAGCTAATACTACAAGACTATATAGTATTGTAGTGAGTGATATAAGCGCCCCTTATGGAAATACTCTTTTGAAGCCTTAAGGCTAACTTCATTGTATAATTAAGGTCTTATGGCCAGAAGTCTTGA
>CAYNFU010000055.1:0-3474 GCA_964396785.1 uncultured Gammaproteobacteria bacterium
TTTATCCAGGGTTACTAGATATTTAATTTTCGCCTCCTTGCAACTGGCGATAACGTGGGCGTCGCCTTCATCAATAACCACTTTTTTATATTTATGAACGGATTCCCCGCTCGGCGCCGGCAAGAAGTTGCCAAAAAGTTCGAGGCTCAATCTCGCCGACTTTGATATTGGTACGGATAGCTTTTCGCTATGTTTCAAGATTTCATCGAAAATGACCTCATTAATTTTCCCTTCAATAACTCTGTTTTTGATAAACCCGAGAAGCCTGCCGGAACCTCCTTTTGGAGTTCTAAAACCCGAAAGAACAACCGAAGCGTTAAATAAGACCCTTAGCCTTAAGTTCTTTTGTCTCCTTTTCATCCAATCCAAAAAATTCCTGCAATTCCTTATCCGTATAAGACCTTACTGGGTAGGAAAGAGTTTTTACGGGTTCGATAATCAATTTTCGACCTAATCTTTTAATTTTGGCAATTCCTGCATCATCAAAAAGCCCCTCACGGAGTCTCTTGGGAACGGTAATCACTCCCCTAGGCTGCAATTTGATAATTTCTTCTTGCGTTTGTGCTTGCATACTTTCGATATTACCGTAATTCCGTATTTCTGTCAAACAGTCAATTTTTCCGAAGGAATCAGCATCAGAGTCTCCCGCTGGCGTTTCTCTTCTTTCTTTATTAAGTTAAAAACTTTGTTCATGATTTTTCTAGTATTTTAAATTCGTATTTGTACTTGTCACTTCTTCCTTTTTTAGAGTACACGGTTTTCTTAAAACCAGAATAGTCAGGGAAAAAAGTATCACAGTTATATTTCCCTTTGACTAGGGCCAGATAGAGCCTGTCCGCAAAATTTATGGCTGAATTATATATCTTCGCCCCTCCAATGAAAAAGATTTCTCCATTTTTTTCCAACTTCGTGGCAAGAGTCAAGGAGGAGTCGATATCCTCTACGAAATATAAATTGTTCTTATTTTTCAGCGTTTTATCACTAGTTACAACAATATTAATCCGTCCCGAAAGGGGTTTTCCCAAGAAATCTAAAATTGACTGGTGAGTATTTTTTCCCATTATGACAACGTGTCCAAAAGTTTTCTCTTTAAACCATTTCCTATCGTCGGGAATATCCCAGGGTATTTTGTTTTCTTCACCGATTCCTCTTTCCTCATCGACGGCCGCTATGATACTTATTGTTGGGGTCTTCATCGAGTAAAAAATTATACTCTCTGACTTTTATCAAAATATCCACCAGATACAGTCAGCTCTGCTTTTATTGGCTGGTGGGGCTTGTAATTCTCGAGAACAACGTGTTTTGGGCGAAATTTATCAATACTTTTTACACTCGGATCTATTTTTACCACCGGAAACTTTCTTGGCCGACGTTTCAGCTGCTCCTTTGCCTGCTCAATATGATTTTCGTAGATGTGGACATCTCCAAATGAGTGGATAAATTCTCCCGGTTTATTACCCGTAACCTTAGCAAAAATTAATGTTAAAAGCGCATAACTTGCAATATTAAAAGGTACTCCCAAAAAGATATCTGCGCTTCTTTGGTAAAGATGTAAATGGACTCTACCTTTTTTGACATTTAATTGGTACATATTGTGGCAGATGGGAAACCTTGAAGCTTCCTCCGGCTTGGCCATGCCATATAAATACTCTGGGTTCCAAGAATTTACTACCAAATTATGTGCATCGGGGTCGTCTGTCATCTCTCTAACCGCCCACTTAACCTGGTCTATGGTACGGCCTCTGGCCGGCCATCGTCTCCAAAGTTCACCGTAGATGTGGGGTAAATGCCCAAATTTTTCAGCATATTTACGATTAGATTTTATTTTTTCGATAAACTCCTCTTTCGTTATATCCGGAACCTTACCTCTTAATATTTTTTCTCTATACATTTTGTAAGGATAATCATCCCAAATATGAACGCCGTTATCGACCAAATACTTTATATTCGACTGGCCTGACAAAAACCAATAAAGTTCATGAAGTACACCTTTCCACCAAACGCTCTTTGTGGTCAAAAGCGGAAAGTCATCGGCGAGGTCAAAGCGAAATTGCCCACCAAATTTACTGTAAGTTTTTACGCCAGTATTTTTATCCCTTTGTTCAACTCCCTTCTCAACAAGTTCTTTAAGAAGATCCAAATACTGGTATTCTGGATGTCTTTTTGCCATATTAGACTTGTCTTTCTTTTTTGGTTGCAGCTACTCTGCCGCCTTGCCACTGACCTCGATATTTACTACCTCCACCATCTACAAATGCGAACTGTACATGAGCAAATCTAGCTCCTATTTCCAAATCAAGTGGTACTGTTCCTTCGTTTTTCAAACCAAAAATAAGGGGGCCTTGATAACCAGGTGCGACTTGATTAGAAAAAAAGCTAACACCACTTCTAAAAAGTGTGGACCGGGAATATGGATGGGCTGTAATGTTATGGGGAAGATTCACGGTTTCAATCGTCTCGGCTAGAACATACTCGCCTGGCTTTATCCTGTAAAAACTGATTTTGCCCTTCTTTTTTTCTTTGATTTCTTTTATATCGGGGGTCTTTCTATCAGAAACACCTAAAAAAGATCTACCTTTTTCCAACCTGTAAAATTTCTTCACTCTTACATCAAAACCTGCTCCTTCGGGGTTGGTTAGCTCACGTTCCGATAAATTCTCTACTAATTTTATTTTTCTAACTAGCCCGAGTAATTTCTGAGGGCCAATTATCATTTCTTCTTATTATTATCCTTATGTATCATACTATGTAAGACTTTGTTGCTATGATACCTCGGAGTTGTTCGATGATAAAGGTTTTCAACTGGAGTCGAAAGTCTTTCAAAGGCGAAGGCACAAATCTTATCACCACAATAAATAACAACGTCATTATCACTGTTATTTTTTAACTCAAGCACTGCCGGACCTTCCCATCCCGGATCAAATCTCGCAGAAGTTTGATGAACAACAACCCCAAGTCTTGCGAAACTACTCTTTCCTTCAAGTCTGCCGATAATATCATTAGGCAGGGTTAAGACCTCCATCGTTTCAGTAATAAAAAACTGTCCAGGTCTAATCGTAAAGGGTTCTCCAGCTTTCAAAAATATCTCTTCATACATACTACTATTTACTCCTTTTCTAATATCAATTACGACGTGCCTTCCCATTATCGGCATAAGAATTCTATGTCCCAAATGAAAGTCAATTGAAACTTGATCAACATCTTTCTCCCAATTAGGTGAAAGGTTTTTAATTTTTATTCGCCCTTCCTTTATATATTGCTTTATTGCCCAATCAGGAAGAGTCCCTCTTATAGACTCGAGAGGATATGAAGTCTTAGAAATCATATAAAAATGTTCAATAGTTTTATCAAGTAGATCGTGGGGAGTCAATATGCAAACTTCTAGGAAGGTGTCTCTATATTTTGTGTTCCCGTTTGAGGTTTGGGATTCTTCCAACTGGCAAAGTCGCACTTGGGGTACCGGCTGCAACCGTA
>CAYNFU010000056.1:0-3468 GCA_964396785.1 uncultured Gammaproteobacteria bacterium
ATTGAATTTGTCAAAGTAATACTAAAGAGAAGGGGATTCTGCGACGAGCACAACGGTTCTTGCTATAAAGCTTGCGCCATCCTTTACTCCGAGGGAAATTGCCTGCTGGCCTTCTTCTAAGTCGGTGAAACCTATTTCTTCCTCATCCTTTGTAAGCTGGCTTAGGAGAGTGAGTTCTTTTGAATCCTTAACCAGAAGTTCGTCCCCCGAGTTTAAAGATTTTAGCGAAAACTCTGCCTTTTTGGGTGAGAGTACAGTTCCCATTATAGCTTCCCTCCCGCTAAACTCGAATTCTTCGGTAATGAGGATCCTCTTTCCCTCAAGGACCCCATTTCCATTTTGAAATCCCATCGCGACAATAAAGTCACCAATTGCAAGGTCTGTGAACTTGACCTCGGTTTTGGTTTTTGTGATTTTAATAAATGCTGTAGTTTCTGGAACGAGTGATATTTGCTTTATGGTTCCTTCGAAATCTCTTATTTCTAGAGTTTCCGCAAGCTTATCGGTTACGCTACCCATGACAAACTTGGGTACTCTCCTTGCTTCATTTACCTTTTCTTGAACTTTTTCGCGCACATCACTTGCTGGGGTCGACGTTTCTTCCTCGGCTTCCGTTGGTGAGGGAAGGGAATCTTCTATCTGCTTGGCAAATTCCGTGGAGTAGGCGACATAGACCCTCTTTTCAATTTTGGTTCCACCCTCATCAAAGGCGGTTATTAATATTTCATTGACACCCTCTGAAAGCGCAATGTCTTGGCTAAATTCTCCCTCGGAGCCAGAGGTTATTACGAAATCTTCCTTGGGGGAGGTTATGGTAACTAGTAGGTTGGGCTGGGTAATGCCGGATATGGTCAGAGGGCTTTCGCTGACCACTTCGAAATCAGCCGGAGTCCCCAATGTCATCCCGAAGGTGGATTGGGAAGTTTCTTTATTTTCATTTTGACTTGAATCTGGGGAATTCTTTGACCGAAGGGCGAGATTTGCACGCCAGACACCGAATGCTAAAATGAGGCCAAGGGTGATACCCGCCAATATGGCAAAAAGGACTTCTTTACGCATACTTTAAAAGCGTCGAGGTAGTTTATGTAAGCTCCCTCTTATTGTCAAGTTATCCGAGTTTTGATAGCATTGGCTCGGTGGACATAACATACTTGGGTCATTCCTCATTTAGATTAAAGTCGAAAGACGCAACCGTCGTTACTGATCCGTTTGACCCCAAAATGGTTGGGCTCAAGTACCCAGGAATCGAAGCGGACGTCGTGACTATTTCCCACCATCACGAAGACCACGACAGGGAGGGACTTGTTAAAGGGGTAAAAAAGGTAGTCGACGGGCCTGGAGAGTATGAAATAATGGGAGTTTCCATAATTGGGCTCTCCACCTTCCACGACGACAAGAAGGGAGCCGAGCGCGGACCCAACACAATTTACGTCTTTGAGGCAGATAGCTTGAGGATGGCACACCTGGGAGATTTGGGACACCCTCTTAACGAGATGCTGGTTGAAGCGATGGGAAATATCGATATCTTGATTCTTCCGGTTGGGGGAGTATTTACAATTGGCCCCGAAGGGGCAGCCGAAATAGTTCGCGAGATTGAACCCAAAATTGTAATTCCCATGCACTACCAACAGCCTGGACTTAACCCCGAAGCTTTTTCAAAGCTTTTGGGCGTCGATAGTTTTCTCAAAGAGGTTGGACTCCCCGTTGAGAATTTAGCCAAACTTTCAATTAAAAAAGAAGAACTGGCAGAGGTAAGTAAGGTAGTAGTTTTAGAAGTCAGAATTTAGTTAAAGGTCTTCTTTACAACCTGCTTAATTGGTGTTAATTATATTTCACTATGGCCGAAAAGGTTGTTCGTGTTCCACCCCATTCTAACGAAGCAGAAGAGAGCGTTCTTGGAGCACTTCTTTTAGACCGAGACGCAGTAATTGCCGTTGCTCAGTTTTTGAAGTCCGAAGATTTTTATGACGAGCGCCACAGAGAAATTTATGAATGTGCGATTGTCCTTTTTGAAGAGAGAGTTCCCATAGACGTTTTAACGGTTTCAGAAAGACTTAAAAAAAGGAAAACCTTAAAACAAATTGGAGGAGCCTCATACCTGGCTGATCTTGCCAACAAGGTTCCGACTGCTGCACACGTTGAGCACTACGGCAAAATCGTAAAAGACGCTGCGATTAAGCGTGCACTCATGGCCTCGGCGAGTAGGATACTCGAGTTGTCGCTTGACGAGGGCTTAGCTTCCGAGGAACTAATGGACAAAGCCGAGAGCGAAATTTTTGCCCTCACCCAAAGACACTTAGCTCAAACATTCACAGCAATACGTGATGCGCTGGCCGAGAGCTTTGATAGACTGGATGAGCTTCATAAACAAGAGGAAGGGTTGAGGGGAGTTCCTTCGGGCTTTAAAGATATAGACGATACTTTGGCGGGAATGCAGCGGTCAAACCTTCTAATATTAGCAGCCAGACCCGGGGTGGGGAAGACCTCTCTTGCATTAAATATTGCCCAAAATTTAGCCGTTAAGTATAAAAGACCGGTCGGGTTCTTCTCACTTGAAATGAGCAAGGAGGAGCTGGTAGATAGGTTGCTTGTAGCCCAGGCGGATATTGACGCCTGGAGGTTAAAGACCGGGAAATTGACGGAGGATGACTTTACCAAGCTCTCAAACGCCATGGGAGAGCTGGCTGAAGCCCCGCTTTATATTGACGATACGCCAGCTCTTTCAATACTCGAAATGAGGACAAAAGCGAGGCGTCTTCAGGTTGAGGTTGGAATCGATTTACTAGTTGTTGATTACCTTCAGCTGGCCCGCTCAAGACAGCTCGAGAATAGAGTCCAGGAGGTTTCAGAAATTTCACAAGGACTTAAAAATTTAGCCAGGGAGCTTAAAATTCCTATTCTTGCAATTTCTCAGCTCTCGCGAGCGGTGGAGCAAAGGGGAACCAGAAAGCCTCAGCTAGCCGACCTTAGGGAGTCGGGATCAATTGAGCAGGACTCGGACGTTGTAATGTTTCTCTGGCGGGAAGATGAAGATAACACCGAAAAAATAATTTTAGACGTGGCTAAGCATAGAAACGGCCCCTTAAGAAGCATTAACCTTTTCTTTAAGGGAGATAGAATTAAGTTCTTCGGACGCGAGACGAAGAGGGAGAAGTAGTGATCCCGAATGTTACCTCGATTCTTCTTGCATCCTTTTGAGAGAGCATATATTTTGAAGTAAGAACTGCCAGAACCTTTTTTCTGCTTTGAGGTGGAGAGGCAGATACGAATACCTTAGCCGATTCAATTGCCGGTATTCCAGCGTCACTCGCTATCAAATAAAAATCTTCAATCAGAGCCGCATGTATTTCTACAAATTTCAAATTATGTGAGGCTACAGCCCTGTGGTAGCGATGGACAGAGTCGGCCAAGAGGCCCAATATTGTCTCTGGGGTTTCTCCTCTTTCTGTTGACTCAATCATTTTGTGC
>CAYNFU010000057.1:0-3158 GCA_964396785.1 uncultured Gammaproteobacteria bacterium
TAATCTCGTTTCTAAAGGCTTTACCAATCTGGGCTATACCAAAAGGAATTTTTACGCGGTTCGAGTCAACAACATTTTTAAAATTAACAAAAACTCCTTGTGTAATTTCTCCCCTCAAGTAAGCCTTCTCTTTGGGTTCAGTTGTGCCCAAAAGAACTTCCGTCATCAGGTTAAAGGTTTTTGCTTCGGTCCACTCTCCTTTTCCATCGTGCTCGCCTTCATGTTTTTTCAACTCTTCCTCGTTATCTGATCGAAAGCGTTTGTGGCACACCTTGCACTCAACCAAGGGATCTCCAAAAGCTTTAAGGTGTCCCGACTTATCCCAAACAGTCGGGTTCATAATAATTGCGGTATCGAGTCCAACTACGTCGTCCCGAGAATAAACAATATCCTTCCACCAGGCTTTTTTGATATTATTTTTAAGCTCAACCCCAATAGGTCCATAGTCCCAAAACCCGCCAAAGCCCCCGTAGATTTCACTCCCGGGATAAATAAACCCCCGTCTTTTTGAAAGAGCCACAATTTTCTCCATAATCTCCATATTCTTGATTATATATTTGTAGACAGATTAGTTCCAGAGCCTAAGAGAGCTTGACAATAGAGAACAGATACACAATAATACCCGCAATAATGAAACTAGAAACCGAACGAATTTTGGCAGAAGCACTCATGCGGTTTAACACATTGGTTGATAAAAATCCCAGAAATTTTCTAGATGGCCTTAAAGGCGTTGAATCTTACTGGCAGGAATACCTCGAAAGAATGGCTCCTCATCTTCCTCAAGGACTAATCCAAAAAGCGGCAGAACTTACTTCTGTAGAAGGATTGCTCGAACATTCGCTTTTAGAAAGCCCTTTAGCTGTCGATAGACTTAGCTTATTTGAAAAATTAAATCTTGAACCAAAAGACCTCTGGTCCTATTCAGACGTCCTTACAGTATGTGGAATTACTCAAGAATATATTGATGAAGAAAGAGAACGACGATCGGGACCCGGAGATTAACCCACATCTATTCCCTCATTTCCAATCCGATCTTGAAAGCCTTCAACTCTGTATAATAAAACAATGTTAAGCAAGGCAACTTTTGCCGGAGGTTGTTTTTGGTGTACCGAGGCCGTTTTTACAAGACTTAGAGGAGTAATATCTGTTATGCCGGGTTACTCGGGAGGAGATAGACAAAACCCTACTTATGAGGAGGTATGTGGCGGCGAAACGGGGCACGCCGAGGCAATACAAATTGAATTTGACCCTGCCAAACTTTCATACAAAGACCTCCTCTATGTTTTTTGGAAAACACATGACGCAACACAGCTTAACGGTCAAGGTAATGATATAGGAACCCAATACCACTCGGTTATTTTTTATCACGATGAAAAACAGAAAAAGGAGGCGGAGGAAAGTAAGAAAGAAGCTCAAGGATCTTACAAAGACCAAATAGTTACAGAAATTATTACCTTCAAAAACTTTTTTCCAGCAGAGGATTATCACCGTGAATATTATTTAAAAAACAGTTCTGCCCCATATTGCCGCTTGGTAATTGATCCGAAAATTGAGAAACTTAAAAAGGACTTTAAGTCCTTACTTAAGTGAAGAAAAAATTCTTACTGCCCATATTCTTCGCAACTTTTGTCCTAGCATTTCTTACAGGATATTTTGCCTCAATGTTTTCTAAGATATTCATTAAGAGGGTTCCTACTCCCCAGGAAGAATCTCCTCCAATTACCCTAACCGATAAAGCACTGGATGTTTTACTTATCGGCTACGGCGGGCCCGGTCACGATGGAGGAACACTAAGCGATACTTTAATAGTGGTGCACTCCGACTTTGAAAATAAAAAGATTACTTTTATTTCGGTTCCCCGCGACCTCTGGGCTCCTATTCCTTACGACTGGGATAATCTACAAAACTACAAAATAAATATGGCCCACGCAATTGGAGTTGACGATGTTAGATACGCCAACAAAAAGCCTGAATTTAGAAAGGAAGCTGGCGGCGGGAATATGGCTAAGCGCGTAGTAGGAGAAGTAACGGGTCTGACAATTGAAAATTTTGTTTCGGTCAATTTCGAAGGCGTCGTCAAAATTATTGATTTATTGGGAGGAGCCGAGGTCGATGTACCCGTTGCCTTCGATGATTATCTATATCCAGTAAAGGGGAAAGAAAATGAAACTTGCGGCTTTAGCGGGGAGGAAATCGCCGATTTCCACGCAAAATATACCGGGTTTGACCTTGAGAAACAGTTTACTTGCCGCTATGAACACCTGCACTTTGATAAAGGGAAGGTTACGATGAACGGAGAAACTGCTTTAAAATTTGTCCGCTCAAGACATTCCTTACAACACGGGGGAGATTTTGCCCGTTCTGAAAGGCAATACGCACTTCTTACCGGGATCAAAAATAAAGCGGTTTCACTGGAAGCTGCTAAAAAACTGACCGGGATTCTTGATGAGATTTCAAGGAATGTCAGAACAGATTTAACTCCCGAGCAAATTACAAGCTTCCGGGGGCTTCTTTCTAAAGAGGGAGAATTTAAAGTCTCTTCGATTTACTTAACAGAACAAAATGTCCTTAACTCGGGTAGAAGCTCGGACGGTCAATTCATTCTGGTCCCCAAAGAAGGAATAAATAAGTGGGGCAAGATCCAAGAGTTTATCGCGCAGGGGATTTCCCAGTAGGGATAAATTCAAGGGCTAGTGAATTTATACAATACCTAAGTCCCGTTGGTTTAGGTCCGTCGTCAAATACATGCCCCAAATGAGAACCGCAGTTTGCACAAGTTACCTCGGTCCTCACCATTCCTAAACTCCTATCTTCACTTTTTTTTATGGCAGAAGCTTTTGCTATCTCCCAAAAAGCTGGCCAACCCGTTCCAGAATCATATTTTGTGTCGGAAGAAAAAAGTTGGTTTTTACAAACCACACAAACATACATTCCTTCCTCAGCGTGTTTGTAATACTTCCCACTTCCGGGTGGCTCCGTCCCTTTTAAAAAACATACATTATATTGCTCTGGCGTTAATTTAGTCTTCCAGTCCTTAGAAGTTTTTGTCACACCTTAGGGTGTTGGGGTAGGGGTATTCGTTGCCGAAGGAGTAGCCGTAGGCGTTGGGGTGCTTCCTGACTTCGTGGTTCCTACAATTATTTCAACGTCAAAATCGC
>CAYNFU010000058.1:0-3131 GCA_964396785.1 uncultured Gammaproteobacteria bacterium
CCCATCCTACAGTTGACATCTTCATATATTTTCACCCCCTCTCGAATTCACCGAGTAAAAGTTCGTCTATATCCATATTTGCTAAAAACAATGCCCGTGTCAAGTCTTCGAAGCTGATATACTTCTTTTTAATGGATAAAGACTTCGGGGGAGTCATTTGGACCAAGCATGCCCTGGATAAACTTAATGAGAGGGGAATCTCCCAGTCAGATGCCTGGGCGACCTGGAGAAATCCCGAGCAGTCAAGGAAGGCTAAAATCCCCGGAGCCTGGGTCTACTACAAGACTTACGGCAGTCAAAAAATCGAGGTTGTGGCTAAAAAGAACGAAAAAGGAGAGTGGGTTATCCTTTCCGTCTGGAGCCGGCCGGTTTACGGGAAAGAGGCAAAAACAGAACCTTTTTTGAAATTTATCTTCAGGAAGATTTTCGGTGTTTGAAAAATTCAACCTGTCCGAGCCTTTTAACAGCCTCCTCCTTGGTTTTATAAGGTCCTCCCAGATTTCTCCGAGTTTTCTCGCTCAAGACAAAATAGCCTGCTTTTCTTTTGGTAATCATTAATTTAGTTTAGCCTCATTTTATGGTAAAATTCAAGGGTTATTGCGGGGTCGTCTAACGGTAGGACACATCCCTCTGGAGGATGGTATCGGGGTTCGAATCCCTGCCCCGCAGCTAGATTGGGCACTCCTAGGGCGTACATATTTTAACGTCATGCCTTATGTCAGACAAAGCATATAAAACATCAGTTGATTGGCAAGCCATTGTTAAACAGGACGAGTTATTTGAGAAGGAACAAGGATCTCGCTACGAAGAGGAGATAAAGCACTTTAAACGGATGTCTGAATTGTATATTTCGCTATTTTCCAACTCTAGAAGAATTAATCGAGAAGGTGACAAGGTGGATTATGTTCAATTAATTGCCGTTGGCATATTCCAAGATATACGTGCTTCGTTTATTTTGGCAATGAAAGGTTTGTACCCCCAAGCGGGATCGCTCCTTAGGGGAGTTTTGGAGTCGATCGATTTAATCTATGATTTTATCTTAAACCCAACTCATGAGGACATGTGGTTCAATGCAGGTAAAAGCAAAAGAGAAAAATTTTTTAAGGCAAATACAGTACGGGGTAGAATCGCAAAGCCAAATCACAAAAATATTGAGACTTCTAAAAAGTTATATAGTCTACTTTCTGATTACTCGATTCACAAAAACATGGAAAGCCACCTTTGGTATATTGAAACTAGAGATGAGAAATTATTTTATCACTGGGCAGGGCACGGCAAAGATAAACGTTCTGAGGCATTAATATTTTCAGCGCTTATGGCTATGGCAGAGGCCTTGTTTGTTTTAACATACGAGGGTGCATATGCATTAGATAGACTTTGGGTTGATGATTTTCAGAAATGGAAAGGCGAACACCTTGTTTTTGTAAAGAAATTTGGAAAAATATTTGGGCGATGAGAGCGTAGAGAAATTTGACGTTTTGTAATATTGCAGTACTATAGAATCAGCTGCTCCGGATTGAATGGCAAAGTCTAAACTTGGAGCAATAACTCGTCGAAATTACATTGCGCACAACCATATTGGTGTTAGGCGAATCGCTTGGCTATCTCCATATAGAGAAAAAGAAATCGTTCCAACCTCTGACGATTTAGAAAAAATAAGATCTTACATAAAGAATCCGACACATTCAGGAATTTGGAAGTTGGGAATAAATTTGGTAAAAAAGAGCGAAATTGTTACTGATATAAATAGAATTCTTGAGGTAGTGAGTAGAGATAGGTTTGTTTCTAGGCGGCTTCGCTATGATAGATTATCTCATTTACCAGAAATGTCTTTGATATTTACCCTTTTTAAATTTTTGATTGAAGACCACAAAAACGAAAAGGAATGGCGTCAACCGTATTATGACTACGAGATCCAGAGGATATTCTTAAGTTTAAGTGAAGCTAAAAATCAAAAGATTTTGCAGACGTTTACAGAAAAATACTCCGAATCGATCAAGTTCTTTAAAAATAATTTGTACAAAAAGGGACTTGATGTCAATCTGATTTCAGACAAAGCCTTATCGGTGAAGAGTGGGGCATATTTTTTTGAAGATGAGGACGAAGGCGCAAACCTTATCAGCAAAATTCCTTATGACTGTGTACTTGTATCGACTAGTAGGGAGCCTCTCGAAAAAATATTAACATTTTCCGACCTTGTAAAAATAACTTCTTCTACAAAACTTATTCCAGTATTCTCACCGGAAGAGGAGGTGTTTTCCAGTTATATAGGGTATTTGAGATTTTCTTCAAGATACTTATTTCGAGATAAATCTGTTGTGGGTGTTATCGAAAACGCAATTTCGGAATATGAGGACGAAAATTACAATCACTCAGTGAGCATAGTAGGGTTGGGTGCAGAGGAGTTGCTGATAGAAATATATGAGAATTATTTTAGAGATAGCGCACCCAAAAAATATACCTTGAAGCAATTGTACGAATTAATACATGATAACATTAAAACTTTTCTTCGTCCAAACTTAGTACCACAAAACTCTTCAAGTATATATACAAACATTAAAAATCTAATCGAAAAAAAGGAGGGTGCAATACAAAAAATAGAAATACTTAAAACACTTCGACTAGCCATGAATATAATTGATGGAAATCGGAAATATTTGGAAACCGAGGTTAACAATCTTAGAAGCCCGGGAATCAGAGACTCCGTTTTTCCTAGAACTCTTAGGGGCAACATCGAAGAGTTGATTGCCAATAGGAATAAGGTGTCACATAAATCTAGAATATCTGCGGACTATTATGACACTATCAGGACTATCTATTGTTATATTACGCTTGTTTTATGGTGGGATGAAGATAAAGAGTGTATAGATTGGACTCAAGATCAAGGGGAAATTCTCAAACAATCGCTTGAAAGAAATTCAGGGCAAGCTTCAGATTTACCTGAAGGAGAATTAACGGATTGAAAAGCCATATATACAAGATACTAAGAAAAACTAAGAGCCTTATTTGTATATTTCATTTAGTCTCGATGTAATACGATTGTTATAAGGACTAAAAGGGCCTAGACCAATATGCCCAGCAGCATAAATTTTTCCTCATTACGCTATAATTGCATTAATGTTTTATGTCTA
>CAYNFU010000059.1:0-3044 GCA_964396785.1 uncultured Gammaproteobacteria bacterium
ATATCTCGAGCAGTCGATGGATGATTCTGTCGTGTCTAATAAAAAATTCGCGCATAAATCAGTTAATGCGAGGAAACAATGGTGCTTCTGATTTTATTTTAGGTCCTGCAAACTGTTTTTCAATTATTTCGGCCGTTTCGGGGAGGAAAGGCTTTAAATCTTCGGCAATTTGTCTTATTCGAACAACCTGTTTCTCGATAGCGTCCTTTAATTGCTTACCGGTTAGGGCCCAAGGAGCATCATTGTTGAGTGTGGTATTGGCCTCATCGATAACAGCCCAGATAACAGAAATCGCGTCGTTAAATTTATACTCAGCAATTCTTTCCTCGACGGGCTTTGATAAATCAAATTCCTTGTATGGCTCAAACTCCAACTTGCCCGTCTCGCAAAGTTTTGCAACTCGGGCTACCAGATTTCCGAGTCCGTTGGCGAGGTCCGAGTTATATGCTTCCTTTAGTTTTTCCTCGGAAAAATCTCCGTCCCCAAAAGGAGAGACCTTTGCCAAGAGGTAGTACCTAAGGGCATCCGCCCCGTATTTTTCTATGAATTCATTCGGGTCAACAACGTTGCCCACAGTTTTGGACATCTTCTGTCCGTTAACGGTTAGATATCCGTGAACAAATATTGATTTAGGAAGTTCTAGTCCTGCGGAAAGCAAAAATGCCGGCCAGTAGACAGCATGGAAGCGAATAATGCCCTTGCCGATTACGTGGACATCCGCCGGCCAGTATTTTTTGTATTTCTTCTCGTCCCAACCAAAACCTATACCAGATTGATAAATGTTTAAGGCATCAAACCAAACAAAAATTCTTTGGGAGGGATCACCGGGAACAGGAACTCCCCAATTTTTTGCCCTCTCGTTTGTTCGGGAAATGCTTATGTCTTGCAAAGGCTCTCTAAGAAAAGAAAGAACCTCGTTTTTTCTAGTTTCGGGAATTATTTTTAGTTCATCTGACTGAATCAGCTGAATAAGTTTTTTTTGATATTTTGAAAGAGCAAAGAAATAGTTTTCTTCGGAAACTTTTTGGAGTTTTTTCCCGGGGTGCTCGAAACACTCTCCGTTTTCGTTCAACTCTTCAGGAGAATAAAAAGTCTCACAGCCGATACAGTAGAGACCTTCATATTTCTTTTTATAAATATCGCCATTTTTCTTGCAAAGTTTCCAGAGTTTCTGGCTGGAGGGATAATGGTGAACCTTATCGCTTCCTTTTTGCCAAACGTCAAATTCACAGTTTAATTTTTTAGTTAAATCAAAGAAGATTTCGGTATTTTTATCAACAAACTCTTGTACCGGAATTTTGGCTTCTTCGGCGGCCTGGACGTTTTTGAGTGCATTTTCGTCTCCGCCGGACAGGAGAAGAACCTCTTTCCCTAGAAGTTTGTGGTATCTAGCGATGGTGTCTCCTTCCACAAATTCTAAGGCATGGCCCACGTGGGGAGATGCATTAACGTAGGGGATTGCGCATGTAATAAACACCTTATCCATATGTGAATTGTAACACCTCCGGCTTCGTTCTGAGGAGAACGTTCTTTTCTACATTAAGCATATCTCTCTTTCTCTTTTTGTGGTCAAGATATGGTTTCAAAATCCCAATAAGAAGTAGTAATGATTGTTTTTCGTTGATAGTAATTCTCCAAAAATCTTTATTCAGGATTTTATACTTGGGATTTTTTTGCATTCTTCTATCTAATTTTAAGCAAGATTTTATACTATTTTTTCTGAGGTAGGCGTCGATTTGGTTAAGAATTCCAACATCGCAAGAGCCTAGTCGGAATCTTCCTCTTCCGCTATATATTCCAAAATTACCTTCAGCGTCCGTATAGCCAGCGATGAAGGCAGACATATAACCGTTATTTTTCAGAACCCAGGGTTCTATGGAATCCTTTTTGGGGAGTAGAAAAGAAAAGGATGGATTGAGAATGGTTGTGACGCTGATTGCATTGTTTTTTCTTCTTTTACCAATCCATATGTGGGAGTATTTAGAGAAAAGTCTTTTGATTAACTCTACTTGCTCATCTTTTGTAGTGTTACTGCCAACGATTATATTGTTTGTTCGCTCACTTGATAGTCTCACTCCTAAATCTCCCAATCTAAAACCTATTAAATATGCCTTTTCAGTAAGAGATCCATTAAATGTCTTCTTTTTGTATTTTATGTTTGCCTCCCAACTTTTTCTTAAGTTGATCTTGTATGCCCGGGCCTTTTTTAGAAGAGCACTTGGGTTGATATTGTAAATTAACCCAATCTTCTTTAAAGAATAGCCTTTTTTATACAGGTTTAGAAATGTCTTTTTGGGCACAAGTACTCTTTTGAGAGGTCTTGGAGTAATCCCGTAATCTTTCATTCTTTTAGTCACTGTTGCATCGCTTGTTTTGAGTTTCCTGGCCACATTTCGGATCGACATTTTCATATCGATATATAGTTTTTTCAACTCATGACTTGAAGCTATGAACTTCTTTTTCGGGGGTTTGGTTGGGATTCCATATCTTCTTAGGTAATCGCATATTGTTGAGGTATAACAATTATATCTTTTGGCAATTTCGTGTGTGGATAAGTCTCCCTTGATGTATAACCTGTGCAGTTCCGACTTTGTGATATTTACACCTCGATCTATAAACATGGCCTGCTGTTTTGAACGTATTCTTATTCCATGTTTTCTTAGGAGAACTCCGATTTGGGCAGGGTGACATTTATAGATTTCAGCAATCTTATAAGTAGAAAGTTTTTGTTGGATATACAAATTCTTTAGTGTGTTTTTGTCAATTCGAGGCCGTTTTATCATACTATTTAAGTATAGTAGTTAAATGCCGCATAAACAATAGACGAGGGATTATTTATTTGGATGAGAGGCGTTTACAGAAGGAATAGCCGCAGTTATATAAAATTTGTTGGTCATGGTTTTAGCATATCCTTTCTCTAGATTATAAGCTGGCAACAAGGAATTTTGGAGTTTACATTCCCAGCTCTTTTTTGATAATTTCCATCAATAAGCTTGAATAAAAACGTTGAGAATATTGAACCGCTGCTCTTGCACCCCCAACGT
>CAYNFU010000060.1:0-3012 GCA_964396785.1 uncultured Gammaproteobacteria bacterium
TGGGAGAGGAAGTCAATTGCTACATTCAGGAAGTGGATCCAGTTGCAAAGAAGCTTTCTTTAGGTTTGGTTCTAACTACAAAGCCTGTTGGATACAAATAGTATAAGTGTATAATTGGCCGATATGGCCAAGTCCCACTCCCAGTTTGTCTGTCAGCAATGCGGCTATTCCCAAGTTGGTTGGGCCGGTAAATGCCCAAATTGTGGTTCTTGGGGAAGCCTGGTAGAAACCCTCATTTCGAAGGATTCGAGTGAGACAAAAACCAAAAGCAGAAAGGTGGGATCCCCCAAGCCGATAAGTCTTTCTTCAATTCCCTCCAGGAGGAGCGCAAGAATCTCCACCAAAATTTCAGAACTCGATAGGGTTTTGGGTGGTGGACTTGTGCCTGGACAGGTAGTTTTGATTGCAGGAGAGCCTGGAATAGGTAAATCCACCCTTCTTCTCCAGCTTGCGGATAAAATCGGTAATACCTTATATATATCGGGGGAAGAGTCTGTAGGGCAAATCAAGGTAAGAGCTGATAGATTGGGTATTAAAAGTAAAACTCTAAGGTTTTTGGAGGAGACGGACGTTGACGCGGCAGTTACCAGTTTTGATAGTGAAAAGCTCGCGGTCGTTGATTCTATCCAAACCATGGCTACCCAGGATCTATCTGGCTTGGCGGGATCGATTGGCCAGGTTCGCGAGTGTGCCTTTAGACTCTTAAGAATCGCAAAAGAAAAAAATATCCCACTATTCATGGTAGGACACGTTACCAAGGAAGGGACTGTGGCGGGACCCGCGGTGCTCGCTCATATTGTTGATACTCTTTTATGGTTTGAGGGTGACAAGTCCCTTACTTTGAGGCTACTTCGCGCAGTTAAGAATCGCTTCGGGCCAACGGATGAGGTAGGCATTTTTGAGATGGAGGATAAAGGGCTTCTGCCAGTAACTAACATAGAGAAAATATTTCTTTCTAAAGGAAATACCTACGTTTCCGGAAGCGTAATTACTTCTATACTGCAGGGAACTAGGCCACTTTTAGTTGAGATTCAGGCACTAGTTGTATCCTCTAAGCTTCCCTTTCCCAAAAGGGTTGCCCAAGGCGTAGACGTCAGGCGTCTTGAGCTTCTTTTAGCAGTACTTATTAGGCGCTGCGGCCTTCCTTTATACGAGTATGACGTATTTGTGAATGTGGCTGGTGGGATTAAGGTGACAGAGCCTGCAAGTGATTTGGCAATATGCTTAGCAATCGCCTCATCATTTTTTGATAAACCTCTCCCCAAAGGGAGTCTAGCACTAGGCGAGGTAGGACTTTTGGGGGAGATAAGGGAAGTTGTTGCCCAGGACAAAAGGGTGAAGGAGGCAAGAAGGTTGGGTTTAGTAAGACCAATAACTCAAAGAGAAATAAAATACGTGAATGAGGCAATAAAGAAGATTCTTAAATAGTTTCCCCAAGTTGTCCACAATTTTTTAAACTACCAAAAATAAAGCGAAAGTCGAAATCGATTTTAAATACTAAATTACTATGGGGATTATGATTTAACGAACTATGGTTGTTATAGGGTTTGACAAGGTTGACAGGGAATGTTACAATTTTTTTGTTCTTTTAGAAGCCCGGTGGGTGGTCCCACAAAAAAAGAGCACCGCCATCGTTGGGTACTCCGAGATTAATCGTTACTCGCCACGAATAGAGGTGCTCTTTAGGTTTGGTAAACTACCGAAGTAGTAAACCGGATTTATCTTAGGACAGGAATTAAAAAGATAAATCAATCTAGACTAGAAACTTTGCTAGGGTCTTGTCAAGACCCTCTTAGTTTTCGTGAAATTCGGCTCTAAAGGGGACGGGTGGATTGTAGGGCAGGCGATCTACCCGTTCCTTGTGGAGCCGATTTTTTGTGATTAAATAAATATATGGAAGAAGGACAGATTTATCACATCTATCAGAATCAGAAGGTTTTTAGGTTAGAAGACTACAAAAGAGAGTCAGACCTTATCCTTGCGAGGTTTTTAAGAAAAACCGCCAAGTATTTTTTCTTGGTAGGGGCACTTGTGCTTTTTATTTTCTTTGCCCCGTCAATTTGGTACTACTTGAAAGGTGGAGTTCCGACTAGCATTTCAGAACTTTTAGCTCGTACCACCAAAAATGCAGAAACCGTCGAAGTCCAAGTAAAGCCCGCCTATCAGCCCAAGTTTGACGCATCTTTACCTTTAGAAAACAGGCTTAAAATTCCCACAGCCAGAATCGACACGACCATAAACGAGGCCACATTAGATAACTATGAAGAGGCTTTAAGAATAGGAGTCTGGAGGGTTTCAGACTTTGGAACTCCGGCTGATAGGGGAAAACCCCTAATTTTAGCTGCACACCGATTTGGGTACCTTAAGTGGAGTATTCCGTACCGACTTAAAAATTCATTCTATAGTCTGCCAAAATTAAAGACCGGAGATACGGTTGAGATTATATGGCGTCAAAGAAAATATCTCTATGAGGTTTATAAAGAAGAAGAAGGGGAGGAGATAACCGATTACTCGGCGGACCTTATCCTATATACATGTGAGAGCCTAAGCTCGCCTGTCAGGATCTTCCGCTATGCCCGGCTTCTTGAAATCTAAATACCTCTTGACAAAAGAGGAAAGATATATATAATTTACCCCTTATAACTATTAACCTATAATTCAGAGGTTATTTTTAATCATGTTAAAGAAAATCTTAGTAGCAACAATTTTACTTACTGCGGTACTTTCGACCCCGCAGATCTCTTATGCAAAAACTGTTTGTACCCAAGAGTACGGACAACCAGTCGTTTGTAGAGAAGAGGAAGAGAAAGTTTTAGCCGTTACCCATGAGCCAAAAGAAACGGCCATTGGGGATATTAATCCCACTATACTCGGTGGGGCATTTGTTTCTGCCTCCGGTTTGCTTCTTTATCTTTCGAAAAGAAAGACAACTTCTTTTATCAGAGGTTAAGGTCAAGGGCAGGGTAGAGACCTAAAAACCCTTTAGATTTCTCCTCTGCTCTGGGACTAACA
>CAYNFU010000061.1:0-2834 GCA_964396785.1 uncultured Gammaproteobacteria bacterium
TTAATCCTTAGAAACCACCTCCATTGATGGGAAGATTATAAAACATTTAGCTTCAAACGTCAATTAGCTTCATTCCGCCTTCGGGCTTTATGAATATCTTCCTCACTCATTCCGAAATGGTGGGCAATTTCATGAATTACCGTTGCCTTGATATTGGCAATCGCCTCCTCGTAACTTCTTGAAATCCTAAGAAGGGGATATTTAAAAATTGTGATTTTGTCGGGTAAAGTTGGACCTACTCCATAATTTCTCCTCTTTGTCTGTGGAATACCCTGATAAAGTCCCAGAAGGAGGCCCCGCTCGCCTCTTTTGGTCAATACTTCAAGCTGGGTCCTTGTTGGCCAGTCTGCGGCGACAATTGCTACATTATCAAGTTTATCTTTAAATTCTTGGGGGAGATCCTTAATCGCTTGAACTATAGCACTTTCAAATTGAGAATCATCCATAAAAACTAGTTTTAACCCTAATAATATATCTAGTCAGTTAACTTCGCTGTAGTCAAAAAGGAATCTCCTCTTGTAAGTCTCCGGGGTCTGCGAAACAAAGGCGGTACTTACACCACTGACAATCAGGATTTTCGGGAGGGGTAGGACCTTCCAAAAGGTCCGTTACTTCGGATACGAAATTATAAAAGCTTTCCATATCCTCCTTTATCTCAAACCAGGAAGGATTTGCCTTAAAAATTACTTTATCACCCGGAAAAGAAATGTCCTCAGGGCTAATTGCAATAATTCCCATTTTCGAAACTTTCTTGGCCTCACCATACGATGGATTTTCGAGGGCGAATTTGTAGGCATGAAGCTGGCTTCCATATTTTTGGATTTTCTCTTCCGTCGGATCCGTGATTTTAAAGTCAATTACGGCGATAGAGCCGTCGGAAAGCTTAGAAATAATATCGAACCTGCCGCTTATGAAGGACTTTTTGGAAGGAGGAATTGGGGCGGAGCGAAGAAATCCCTCTTTAACCTCAATCACTCCCGATGGAAGCTCGGAATTTACATCCTTGAGATTCATTCCCATTATCGCCCCCTGAAGAAGAGAGTTCATTTTGGAAAATACACCTGGCATACCTATTGAGGGCAGAGTAATTCCCTTTTTAACCTTTTGGTAATAACAGTGTTTACAGTCCTGGTAAAGGTATTTAAAGTCCGACGGGCTAAGTTTATACACTCGGTGAATTATACCATCCTTTCGGGAAAAATTTACGGGATTAATTTATATAGTAATTCTAAACCTTTCCGAAGGCTTTGAGGATTGCCGCACGTATATTTTGGCCGCTAAACCAGCCGTGTAAATAAACCAGGGAGCGTTTTGATTGGTTGATACTTCGAAGATAATATCTATCAATCCGTCCGCCTCTTTGCAAGAAGGTGTCAATCAGGCTAGCAACTGAAGAATCTGGGTTCAATAGATAAGTATACCACTTTTTTAGCTTGTTAATTGAGCTATTTTGGGATCAAATTTCTAATATGAAATTGTCAAGTCTTAACATTTGCTCTTTTATTCGAGGTGCACAAGGATTGCTTCCTCTAACTCCTGATCAGTTGGATTAGTTAGAGATGTCGGCTCATTTTTTCCCGAAACCGAAAAGTTGATTTGATTAGCAATTTCATATACACAAACTCCTATAGAATGCTGATAACCCCCAACATCTTCACCATATGGACCCCAATGGGATACATAATCCCATTCCAAATCTACACGGGCGATTGGACCATATCTTTTATCTTGACCATCATCTTCAGTTTTTGGGATAGGCAATAGCCCATTTACCTCTCTTGTAACCGTAAAGTCTCCTTTTTCTTTGAGCACAACCTGCTGAATCTTTTTGAAAAGAGGAACGACTTTATTTTGTGCAATAGATTCGAGTTTCGCAGCACGTTTCTCTAGCTCGGCAGCTACTTTTGCGGCCGCTTCTCGCTCTTTCGCATCAAGCTTTGCCTCCGATCTTGCTCGGGCATCATTTTCGCTCGCTATTTGACGGAGCCTATGTTCAAAATCTTTCATTGTTGGATTATGGATTTCGGGCAGAACCCCAGGTAATTTTGTGGAAAGTTCGTACAATTTCATCCATAGTAACCTCCCGTGCCAAATCATCTGTGGCAAAATGTTCTCGGCTGTGAATTCTTAAACGCTGTGCATGTAGTTCTAAAGTATCGCAAAACCAACCTCCGTAATTATGATCAGGATCGATGACATTTTTCCCGCCCACGGCTATCCAAACGATTATATTATCTTTTACACCTGCCACAACGCCTGCCCAGAAGTGCACCTTTTCTCCTTGTAGTTTTTCTCTCCAAGTAAGTACACGAAGTGAAATAGGGTGATATTCTTCCGAGGAAACGACTGAGTAATTATCTATACCGCTACCCTCGTCCCAAGTATGTGTGTGGGGCAAAAGGCCCTGGAGATTTACAATCTTTCCTTTATTTTTTAATACTCCCGAATTAAGTTCCTCAAGCATTTTATTTACACCCAAATCATCAAGAAGTTTCCCACATTCAACTGACAATTTTCTCTCAGCCTCTTTGGCTGTTTGGCGCTCTTCTTCCCTTATCCTTTTAGCCTCGCGTTCCTGGGCAACTATAATCGCCTGATCGGCCCGCAAAGCTTGTAAACGTCTTAAAATTTCACTCATTTGCGAAAGTATAGAAAATAAACAAAATAAAGTCAAACTATGGGGTCAAATTTGGGATTTTAGGCCGGAGCGATAAATTTGACCAATTTGGCCCTGATTGTTGGTTATTAAACGAAGGTTAAGGCAACGCCTTTTTTATTTGCCCTTCCCGTCCTTCCAATCCTGTGAATATAATCCTCGAAGGTGTTGGGTAAAT
>CAYNFU010000062.1:0-2737 GCA_964396785.1 uncultured Gammaproteobacteria bacterium
CAGCTCGAAAAAATTAACTCTTAAGCGCCTCATCTATCACGGCCTTTACATTCTCGTAGGGTTGGGCGCCCACAACCATCCAAGCCTCTCCTTTTTGATTTAACACAAAATTTCCCGGAGTACCGGTTATCCCAGCATTCCCTCCCCCTTGAAAATCGGCTTCGACATAGTCGGCGTATTTGCCGCTATCAAGACAAGACTTAAAGGCGCCAGAATCCACACCGGCTTCGGAAGCATAAGTCGGAAGCTGTGTATGGTCTAGCCCATTATTGGATGGAGTTACCTCAAAGATTTTATCTACAAATTTCCAAAAAGCTTCTTCTCCCCCGAGTTCTCTGACACACTCAGAAGCCTCAGCCTCTTTATCTGCTTTGGGGTGAAGCTGATCCAAAGGAAAATGCCTGTAGACAAGTGCGAGTTGGTCTCCATACTCCTCTAGTAGTTGGAGTAAGGTTGGGTGAAATCTTTTACAGAAAGGGCATTCAAAATCCGAATACTCTATTAGAAATACCTTTGCGTCGCGCGAACCCCTGACGTGATCCTTGTCGGTTAATCCTGGAATTTTTTTAGTTTGATCTTCGGATAATTTCCCCTCGCTTGGAGCACTTCCTTGGGTCGTCCCTGTTGTTGTCGTCCCTTTGGTAGCCGACGTACCGGAAGATAAGTAGCTTACCTTCTGCCACAAAACTCCTACTAAAAAGGCTAAAACTATAGAGATGACTATTAAAAAGGGTGTAAGTTTTCCCAGAAGATTCCCTCCAGATTTTTTAGAAGTTTTCTCGGTGCTTTTTCTTCCTTCAGGCATACCAGTCATTGTGCCTTGAAGAAGATATCTTGTCAACCCTGCCTTTTACCAGGAAGGTGGAGGTTTATCGAGGTATCTTAAGGCCTCCATTCCCGCCATACAACCGAATCCGGCGGCGGTAATTGCCTGACGATATCGGTAGTCGTGAACGTCCCCAGCTACAAAAATTCCGTCGCCAATATTAGTAGAAGGCTGATTTTTGGTTACTACGTAACCTTTCTCGTCGAGCTCGATCTTGCCCGAAAAGATGGCAGTTGCAGGAACGTGTCCAATTGCAACAAATATCCCATCGAGGGGAAGTTTCCAAAAGACAAAGCCTTCTTTTTCCTCAATTAACTCTCCACCTAGCTCGGCCAGTTTCCCCTTTTTTAATATTTCAGCCATCTTAGAATCGGTTTTGGTCCTTACTATTACCGATTCTAATCTCTCTCCTCCTTGGACTTCGGTAACCTCGGTGTCCCAAATTATTTTAATTTTCCCCTCTTTTTCATATTCAAGAACTTTTGACTGCATAGCTTGTGATGCCCTAAATTCTCCACGTCTGTGGATCATCATTACGCTTGTTGCATATTTGGTTAAAACCAGTGCTTCCTCCATTGCTGAATCCCCACCACCCACTACGGCAACACTTTTACCTTTGAAAAATGGAGCGTCACAAGGGGCACAAGAAGAAACACCACGGCCAATTAGCTCTTTTTCCCCAGAAACTCCCAACCACTTTGTATCAGCACCGGTTGAAATTATTACCGTTTTTGCTAAATATTTCTTATCCCCCGCTAGAATTTCGAATGGCCTTTTATCAAAGTCCACTCCCTTAACGTCGTCCTGAACAAACTCTGCTCCAAAGCGCTCTGCTTGTTTTCTCATCCTTAACATAAGTTCCGGCCCTTGTATCCCCTCTTCAAAACCCGGGTAATTATCTACGTCGGTAGTAAGCATGAGTTGCCCTCCCCACTTGGCTCCCCCCAGAACAATAGTTGAAGCAGCCCCACGTGTAGTATAAATTGCCGCAGTTAATGCAGCAGGGCCAGAGCCTATGATAGCTACTTCCCAAGGCTCATTACCTGCCGGTTTTGGCGCGAAGGTTTCTTCCATTGCCATAAGACGCTAAATCTGAAGACCTAGCTCTTTAACTGTTACCTTAAACTTGAGGAGGAGTTCCTCCACCACCCGTCTCTTCAGGTTTTTCTTCCGGCATCGGCATTCCAGGTCCGCCAGTAGGAGTCTCTCCAGGTTCTGGTGTAGTTGGCATTGGAACTTCCTCTCCTTGAGGCGGAATTACTGGTTCAGCAGGCGGAGCCTGTGGCACATCTCCAGCCGGAGCTTGAGGCGCATCAGCCGGTGGCATTCCCGGTTGCTGACCTCCCTGATTCGTTGGGTCTTGTGAGTTATTTAATGGGTCCAAAGGTTATCACCTCCTTCAAATTCCTTTTCTTAATAAATTTTCAAATGCTTCTTTCCCTGCAAATCCAATTTGGCGTCCTATTTCCTTACCTTCCTTATACAGAATTGTAGTAGGTATGCTCATTACACCATATTTCATAGGGGTTTGGCTATTATCATCCACATTTAGCTTCAAAAATTCTGTTTTTCCTTTATAAGTTTCGGAGAGTTCCTCAAGTATCGGCTCTGCCATTTTACAAGGCGCACACCATGGAGCCCAAAAGTCCACGAGTACCGGGGTCGTACTTTTTAAAACCTTTGGATCAAATTCAGCATCGGTCACACTCGCAGTTGTCATATCGCCTTTCACTATACTGACTTAACATTACTCTCGTCAACCTCTAAAATTGAAAGTAAAAAGTTTACAATTTAGTTTTATTGAGAAGGAGGGTTTTGGCAACAACTTTCGGCGAAGAAACTCTCAGGGTTAACTGATTTTATCTAATTCTTCAAGGAGTTCTTTGTTTCTAATTCTCATATCGGCATCAT
>CAYNFU010000063.1:0-2696 GCA_964396785.1 uncultured Gammaproteobacteria bacterium
GCTCGAAACTTCTTGGGGTAGGCGTTTCAGCTTCTTTTTTTTCTTCCGGAGGATTAATAAAAATATCCGGCATTCTGCCCGATTATACCATTTCACAAGACTAAGAATAATTTTATGAGTAAAATTGAAAATCGTTACTAAATCTTACTCTCGCACCACCTCGTAGAGTGCGTACATTTTATTGCAATTCAGGCCGGAATCTGGTTGACAACTCGGTTTTATCTGGATGTTGGCGGGAGCTCTTAGGTTAACCATGTTTTTAAACTTCTGTGCGTCATATCCCTTACCGTTGACTCTAATAGTCTTTGATATGCCTGACCCATCCCAATCAACGCTAATGCTACTAATGGAACTTATGGCACTTCCACCGAGTTCCTGCCTAACCCGTTCAGCCGACCAAGTTTCGCCAGTCGGCTTGTCTGTCTGGCTCAAGTGAATGATTTTACTATTATCTTTTTCCCAAAGAATGTAGGCATTAACAATATCTACGACCTCTTCTTCCGTTAACCAGGCCGTGTTATTGTATTGACTTCTATACCCCCAATCGCAGAAAAACCAAGGGGACTGTTTATCGTAGGCATTTGACCTAATGTCTCCCGCACTTCCCGCAGAGCCCGAAGGATTATCTATCGCTTGCTTTGTCCAAGGAGTATCGCTCCAACCAATTTGTCCTGATCTTAAAACAACACCCCCATGAGTAGAGGAATACCAGGCCGAAATAGGAGTATTGGTGCCGCTTTGCACCATAACCTTCCCAATCGTCGCTACCACGGCGTCAACCCATCGAGAGTCGTTATATCCTTTCTTCACAACTTGTCCGTATTCATTCGGAAGGATCGAATTTTGTCCATTGTTGGTGGCCGCTAAAGCATACGACCGCGCGGCAATTGCCTGTGCCTGAAGTGCCTTGGGATCCCACGACGGGGGCATTTCATAAAGGCGTTTCAAATACTCCTCTATGTTATAAGTTTCGTTACTAAAGGTCTCGCCATAAGGATTAGTACCGTTAACTCTAATATTAAAGCCGGTACCATAATCAACTATTTGAAAATTCGCATAATAGGCGCCCAGTATCTCCGTATAGGACTGGCCAGCCTCTGCTCTCCCTTTTGCCCCATACTGGTTGAGCCCTACCTTATTTGGTACCCCGTAGCTGAAAAAACCATATCTTGGACTAAAACCGGAAGATTTACCTAGGTCACTTACACACCCCTTCAAACTTGTCTGGGCCAAAAGAGGAACTGGTAAACTGGCAAATTTTGCAGCTAAAAGCTCTTGCTGTTTGGCCGAAAGGCTTGCTAGATAGGTTTCAACTTTCGAAACCTCTCCTGCCAAGAATTTTTCTTGGTCGGCAATCTTCTTTTGAGCAGCTGCCAGACTTTCTTTATTTTTTTCTAAAGATTCTTTGTCGGCTTTAAGTTGGATAAGGTCTTGGGCGTAATTCTCCATTGTCTTCCTGTCGTCATCTGCTGCTCTTTGACGGAAGTTTATTTCTCTAAAAGCCTGGGCCGCGTCTTCAGAGGCCAAAAACGGCAGGATAGGATCATAAAGGCGGATAAATCTGTAATGGTTGCTAGCTTTTTCTTCAAAAATTTCTTGGGTGAAAGCTAAGTCTTCCTCTCTTTGTTTAATGTCGACCTCAACCGTCTTCAGCTGATTTGATATTGCAGATATTCTCTTATTTAAATCATCAATTTGTGCCCTTAGTTTTGTTAATTCCTGTTTGTTTTTCTCTTGCGCGGGGGCCAGTGCTTTTATTTCGGCATCGATCTTCTCTATACAATATTGCAGGTCACCCGTCGAAAGCTCCCATGGTTTATTACAATCGGGCTCGGCCGATGTCTGGGCAAAAACACTAATCGAGAGAAGTAAAAAAGTAGAGATAACAATAACCAAGACTGATTTAAAAAATTTCATTTGTCTTACTATTATACCAGTGCATCCCCTTTCAGGTTTGTGCTAAACTCAAATCGAAATGAAAAAGGTCTTCTTGGTCTCTGCCCTATTTTTATTGGTAGGCCTCTTTTTACCCGTCAGGGTCCAAGCAGTAGCCTGTTGTCCCGATACCGGCACCAGCCAATATAAATACACTTATGACCCATCCACCAATAAATGCAGGATTACCGGCCCACAAGGAACCGTGTCTGTCGACTCTAATTGCTCGGCCTCTCAGGTTTGTAACCCTAGCACGAATCAGTGCGAAACCTTTCAAGAGCCGTCCGTTCCCGGCGGTTGTTCTACAAATCCTGATGGTAAAAAATTCTGCGTAAACACCCCATATAATTATTCTATTTATTGTTCGACACAGGCCGAGTGTGACCAATACAAGACATCGCTCGAAAATTTTTATCCATCTCTAAATCCCAAAGAGGCTTCGGCTGCCCCAGTCTGTAAAACAGCACGTGGCGAAGATGGAATCGATACCGCTATTGGTTGTATTCCAATTGGTGATACAAGCGCTTTTATTGGCTTTATACTTCGCTGGGCAATAGGGGTTGGGGGAGGAATTGCTTTTCTTTTAATTGTCTATTCCGCTTTTATGATCATGACCTCTCAGGGAAATCCGGAAAGATTGAAGGCGGGACAAGAACTTCTAACTTCCGCGATTGCCGGTCTTATTATGCTTATTTTCTCGGTTTTCATACTTAGAGTAATAGGAGTTGATATACTTAAACTGCCTGGGTTTTAAGAATGGA
>CAYNFU010000064.1:0-2635 GCA_964396785.1 uncultured Gammaproteobacteria bacterium
AAATATAAAGAACGGCAACTCATTAATTTCCGGTACAGATGAGGAGCTAAAGAAGCATTTTGGTAAAAATTTCAGAGACAAAAAGCCATTCGATTGGGAAGAAGAATTCCCAGAGGTATTCAAGCAAGGGGGATTTGATGTTGTAATTGGCAATCCCCCATACATTGATTCAGAAAGTATGACTAAAACCATGCCGCAAGAACGAGAATATATTAATAATCATTATATTTCGGCAAAAGGAAATTGGGACATATTTTGTATTTTTATAGAACAGGCAATGAGTTTGTGTCGGGATGGTGGTTATCACAGCTTTATTTTGCCAAACAAATTGATATCTGCAAATTATGCGCAGGCCGCTCGTCAGATTCTAGACAACAACCGTATTTCTAAAATCAGAGATTACTCATCGACAAAAGTTTTTGAAGTAGCGGTATATCCAATAGTCTATGTTGTACAAAAAGCAAAACCTGTAGGTAGCGTAATTATTGAAAACATCATTGAAAAAGATGGTCAACAGTTAATTGAATCGTACAATTTGAATCACATTAACTTACACAATGGACAGTGGGCACTTGATAAAAATAATAAAGGGCAGAGCGTCGGGTTTATGGAAGATGCCGATAAAACAACTAACTTGGGGCAAATTGCCTCAGTTACCGGTGCGGCGACAGTCGCAGAAGCCTACTTATTAAAAGATTTTATCGAAGAAGAAAAACAAAAATACAGAGTAGTAAATAGTGGTACGATAGATCGTTATCTACCCCTGTGGGGGCAAAAGCCAATGAGATATTTAGGTAAAAGTTTCGTAAAACCGACGATTTCTGATAGTGCACTAGAAGAAAATGCTCGCAATCGTCTTACACAGGCAAAATCACCAAAAATAATCATGGCAGGAATGACTCTTAGGCCAGAATGTATGTTAGACGAGACTGGTATATATCTTGCAGCTAAATCAACAACAATTATTACAAATGCTAAGTGCAATCTACGAGTATTACTAGGAATCCTTAATAGCAATTTGGTATTCAACTTTTTGAAAAACAAGTTTAAGGGCAACGTTTTACAAGGAGGGTACCTACGTTTAGGGCCTCCAGAAATCAAGAAAATTCCCATACCAAATAAGTTGTTGGGAGGCAGCAGCCAAGAAAAACAACTCACCGCCCTGATTGATAAGATGTCGCAATCAACTACCGTTTTACAAAAAACTGCCCAGGGATCTAATTCGTGGCATAAGATTAAGTTAGATATACAGAGGATCGAACAGAAAATTAATATAGAAGTTTATAAACTCTACGGCCTCACACCAGAGGAGATTGAGATTGTAGAGAAAAGTTGATGCTGTAATTTTTGAGACAGGAATCTGTTGCTGCCCACAACAAGACTCTTGTTCTAGAGCCTCGCGGCTCGCCGAAAAAGGTCGGCGGGGGTTAGAAACTCCAGCTAGTCCTACAACTCTAGCTGTGGTAAAATTTGAAAACAATTATGGAAAAAAGGGATCTCAGCACACAAGGTTTACATGATAGGGTAATAAGTTATATAGAGAGTCACCTGAGAAAAGATAAATATGATATTTATACTAACCCAGGAACAGAAAAAAAATGGAGCGTCAGGGGGGAATTTCCTGATGTTTTAGTCGCTCCGAAAGGCGAAACCAAAGTTCATTTTGTTCTTGAGGTAGAAACTTCCAGTACAGTTACGCCAGAAGAAGCTCGGGATCAATGGAAAGCATACTCTGGTCTTCCAGGAAAATTTTATTTGATAGTTCCGTTCGATGACCTTCCGCTAGCTAGACAAATCATCGCTGGACAAGGGATAGAGGCTACGGTTGGTTATTTTGAAGTTGGCCAAAAAGGCCTAATTACGGTTAAATATAATGCCAATGAATCTGAATGATTTATTATTAATTTTGTTTGGTGCACTCATGGCGACAGCCGGCGGAGTCTTGACTGAATTGCTTAAAATAAGATTCGAAGAAGGTAGAAGATCAGATACTTTAAAGGCCCAACTGAGTGTGGCAATTGATAAAAGTGTCAAAACTATTTCTGCACTGGTGGAGTCCTACGAGGAAAGTAAGCCGCCATTAATTCACGGATCTCACGTAGAAAAACTAAGAGGAACAATATTAATGTACGAGCAACCTTCTCGAGACATTTATTTGTTAGAAAAGTCTCTCAGAGATGATATTATGGATTTTTTTGACAGGCAAAACTCGCTTGTTTCAGAAGTTGGTGAGTTGGTAAGTGCTGCCGAGGGAAACGGGAAGAAAGAAAAGGAAATACAGGTAGAACATGATAGAAAGATAGCCGCATTCAGGTCTTTGAAAAGCGACGGGGAGCGTATATTCGAAAGGCTTCAGTAAACCTCTGTTGTAAATATAAACAAAGAGGGGCACGGAAATTTAGCCCCATAATTTCTTTCACTTTTTTGTTTGCGAAATTTATCTGCAAATAACCCTAATAAGAATTATCGTCAAATTTAGTCACCAGAACCAGACAAAAGGTGAAGTTAGGGTGTGAGTGCCAAATAAGGAAAAACAAATAGTGGTTTATTTTGCTTCTTCTGGTTTTTGGTTGGAGAGGAATAATTTAGAAACTTTGGGGTATAAAAATTTGTAGAAAATGGTGAAAACCACAAT
>CAYNFU010000065.1:0-2510 GCA_964396785.1 uncultured Gammaproteobacteria bacterium
AAGAAATTTTAGAAATAATTGGGAAACATTTAAAGCTTGTTAGACGCGAAACGGCGGGACAGCTTCTTTACTACTTTTTATCAGACACGGGACTTTTGCAAAAAATGCTTTCACCAGACTCTGCAGAGGCCGAAAAAAAGGCGGCAAATATTTCAAAACTTTTCGACAAACTCAAAACCTACGAAGTGGACCACGAGGACGCAACCATTCCCGTCATCGTTGACTGGTTGGAACTTTCCTCGGAACTCGGGGAGTCACCCCTGGCCGCGGATACTGACTGGGTGGAGGTCAATGCCGTTAATATTTTGACCGTTCATTCGGCCAAGGGCCTCGAATTTCCAGTCGTATTTTTGGTTAACCTGGTAGCAACGCGTTTCCCGACAATTGAAAGAAGAGAACAAATTCCTATACCGGACGCTTTAATCAAAGAAGTTTTACCTGTAGGGGATTATCATCTTGAGGAGGAAAGGCGACTCTTTTATGTTGGCATGACCCGCGCGTGTGATTTACTTTTCTTTTCGGCTGCAGACTATTACGGTGAAGGGAAAAGAGAAAAGAAACTTTCGCCATTTATCTTCGAAGCTCTCGGCGACGCCGCCAAGCAAGCAGAACTTTCAACAATCAACCATAAACAGTTAACTTTCCTGGACTACGAACCAGTCACAGAAGCATTAGCCGCAAGTCGCCCGCCTTTACGTATCGATTACCTCTCATATTCCCAAATCGAAACCTTTAGAATTTGCCCTCTTCACTACAAACTTAAATACATTTATAAAGTTCCGACTCCTCCAAACTCTTCTCAAAGTTTTGGAAATAGTTTCCACGCGACTATGAAGGGATTTTACGAAGCGGTTATTAAAGAGGAAAAGCCAACCGAGGTTTTGATGTACAAGGCCCTTAGGGAAAACTGGATAAGTGAGGGATATTTGGGGAAAAAACATGAGGCGGGATCATTCGAAAAGGCCAAACGATTCCTAAAACACTACTTAAAAAATACTTTTGACTCAAAAATCATTCCCGTTTCAATGGAGCAACCTTTTGTCGTTAAACTCGATGGGCTAAGAATTGGAGGAAAGATGGATAGGGTTGATACTCATGGAGGTACATTAGAAATTATTGACTATAAAACGGGGGCAAATCCACTTTCCCAGAAAGAAGCGGATGGCGATTTACAACTTTCAATCTATGCACTAGCCGCAACTTCGATCCCAGAATTTCCATTTGCAAGACCTCCTGAAAAAGTAAAACTCTCACTTTACTATTTCGACTCTCCGCAGATTGTATCGACGATGAGAGCTAAGGAACAGCTTATTGAGGCGAGAAAGACTATTGAGGATTATAAGAGACAAATTGAAGAGTCTGAATTTAAGTGTTCCGGCAACATACTTTGCGAAAAGTGTGAATACTCACTCTTTTGTAGAACCACCGGGTAAAAAGTTTTCTACTTCTTGAGATACCCAAAACCTTTTGTAATGATGGGAATCATTAGATATGTGATTCCGATGTCGTCGATATATGCCCGCAAGGTCATTTTCATAGGTCCCCAGGAAAACATCAGCACATCAATTACAAGAGAAATTAATATCCAGGTTAACCCCAAATAAAATCCTTCCTTGGGAGAACTAATCCCAATCTTCTTGGAATAGAGTACTGCGAAAATGACTGTAGCAAAAACTACGGCAACGGGCATTATCGATTCAAAAAGGGGACGGTTAGATTCTCTAATTGGAAAGATAAATATTGCTACGATAAAAGGAATTGTCCAGACCAAAAGTCCATAGAGAATTGCGAGCTTTGGAGATTTCATTTAACTTTCCTTCACCCCCTTTAAACAGGTAATCTAGTTTTTATCATACACCCAGGGTAATCGACTTCATAACCACCGAAAGATTTTTTGAAGTGGGTGAATCCAAGCCAGGATTTATTGGCAAAGCGCTCGTCATAAATTCCTTCAAAATCAAAAACTTTTGCCCCACGACCCTTCGCCCATTTTATCCCCTCCCAGACAATTTTATATTGTGCCAAGCTACGCCTTCCTTCCTTATTTGTGAATGCCTGCCAGTAGTAGGTGACTCTCTCTCCCTTCAAAAAAATGGCCCCAGCATTTTTTTCAGGAGTCGTAATAAAAAGAGAGTTATCTTTAAAGGACCCTTTTAGGACAAGTAACTGGGATAGGGGAGGAATGTACCTTTTTAGTCCCACAGAATTCTTCCATGCATCCCGGAAGAGTCCTATAGTACTTTCTAAGTTTTTACCACTATTAACCACCTCATTAGCCTCACTTTTTACAACTTCTTCATAGTGGGTTATTGCCGCCCTAGCATCCTTTTTGAACCCCGCAAGGAGAACTTTCTCACTTTTGCCAAGATCTAAAAATAACGTTTTTGTGGGAAGGTATGGGGACTTACTTAATTTAAACCCGACCGACGTTAAAAACTTTGCATCGAGTTCTGTTTTCGGTTCAACGATGATTTGAAAGGCTCGATATTTTTTTGCCAAATCATTAATTT
>CAYNFU010000066.1:0-2436 GCA_964396785.1 uncultured Gammaproteobacteria bacterium
CAGACGATGCAAATGCCGATAAAGCAATAAAAGAGTTAAACGGTACAGAGTTTGGCGGAAGAAAAATCGTCGTAAACGAAGCCAGACCGCGAGAAGAGAGATCTGCGGGCGGAGGCGGATATGACAGAGGTGGCGGAGGAGGTTCCAGACGCTATTAAGCCTTAAAAGCTTAAAAGAATTTTTTAGATAGGCTGTGGGGAAAACGGCCTTATATTTTGTGGTTAAGGGAGATAAATCCCTAAGTGTTGAATCCGTAACACACCTCAGTAATTAACTAGGAATATATTATTATGGGGTCAAATATTCTCCAAATTTCCCAAGGTCAAACTCTACCGATGGGTGTTCTATCCGAGGAATTCTTCAATAACTTTATTGTGGTGCAGAGTTTCATCGCGCACACTAATAAGCTGGTCATAATTCCTATAAGAAATATTGTTTTTCGGGCCACTCCAGCGGTGAAGTACATTCCCATATTCAATCTTATTCTCCCTGGACCCTACAATTCTCGCCTTTGCAAGCTCATAATGTTTCGTTACTAAATCTAGGCGTAAAAGTGCCTCGCTCCATCCTGTTTTGTGTATCACTTCATAGAAATATTTCGGCTGGTAGTTATTTTTAAACCATATGACATCAATATTCGACAACGGATCCAGTACTGCAGGGGCGACGTAATCTTTTAGCTCTTCTTTCCTAACAGTGATAAATTCATTGAGGTATTTATCCAGAACTAGTCTTCCTGCATCTGACGCGGGCACATAGGTTTCAAATTCCAGCTGATTACCTAAATCTACAAGGTAAAATTGAGCTTCATAAGGAGATTTAATCGCTATCCTTGAAATTTCTTCATGGATACTTTTGTCTATCTCCTCTTCGATTCCAAGACGCCTAATTAAAACATCGACAGAGTCATATTTTGATTGAAACTTAGCTAAAGTGTCTTTGCTTATCGCGCTAAATCCCATAACGGGACCGTCCTTAAAGCCAAATTCTGAATTGATAAGACCAGAATCGATTTTAAATAGTCGAACATCACTAAAAAAGTAAACAAGTTCCCAAGTTTTCCCTGTCTCCGTTTCTCCCCATGAATGCCTTGCTAGCTTAGGGTTTATTGTGGTAAAGGCAATTTTACATAGCGCAATATAGTGACCCGTCCTGTAAAAAAGAATTTCGTCTCCAGCTTGAAGTTTTTCAAAATTTCTACTATTAGACTCACCAATAAGAGATCCCCAGTACCTTACTACACCGTTTTTGACTATTCTTTCAAGTCTAGATTTCTCATCTTCGTGAAGAAAACTCTTTGTTTCATCTACGGATCTTCCGTCTTCAATGGTGTCTTTGAAATGCTGGTAATCTGCTGGAGCACGAAATATATTTGCCATCTGAGTCCTATTTTACTCTTTTTCCGAGGCTAGGGCGAGAGAAGCTACTTTTTTTGTCTCTTTAGCCACCAGGAGCGTAGTGGGTCTAAAGAAAGAGTCGAGAGGATATAAGCAAGGGCCGGAATTATCGCCGAGACAAGGGGTTTTTCGGCTCTTATAATTACGAGGATTATTGCAATTATTATGTAGGCTGAAATCCCTATAAAGATTCTTCTCGTCCAGCTTATTTCCCAAGTTTTATCCGCCTCAACTCTTCGGTTTCTTTCCTTAATTTTTTCTATTTCCGCCTCAAGGCTTTCTAATTTTGCAGTCATGACTGGATTTTACTACTTTTCTGAAGGAGGGGAAAAAGAATTTAAAAATTGCTGTGCTTTTTTGGCTGCGTCTATCGCTTCTGTGTGTTGACATTTTTGAGTTTTCAAAACAAAACGTAGGCTACTGGAACCTGGTTTTTGTTTTTCGTAGCGCATCTCGATTGTAATATTCATAGCCCTTTGACACTCTCCAAGAAGCTCACACTGGCCGGCGGTCTCACAAGTTTTATGCTCTCGGAAGATTTCGTTACTCATCATTAGGTGAATTTAGGTTACCTTTTTAAAACCAGAACACTCGGCTGTTTTCCCCATCGGGGTGTTGAAGTAAAGTTCACTTGGAATAAATCCATTCCTACAACCAACAACTACAATATCTTTTCCATCTAAGCGGGAAATCCTAAGCTCCAGATTTACGCACCGGCCGCATAAACCTTCTAAAGCTCTTAGCCTATTAAGATTATCTTCGGCGGCCTGGCGGTGTATTCTAACACCATGCATATGGTGTTTACCCCCACGTCTTAGAAAACTGCGCAGTACATTTTTTGCCGCAACAATTTCTTGCTCTCTTTCCATTTTGGGTATTTTACGATTTTTTCGACCTTTTCTCTATCTCATCCGCCACTACATACGTAAAGGCTGAAAAAAGAGCGAGGGAGTAGCCAAATTGACCGTCTATAACTAGACCAATAATCATTCCCCCAATATCAAGTTTTTTTGAGAATCCTGTAATAGTTTCGGTTGTA
>CAYNFU010000067.1:0-2382 GCA_964396785.1 uncultured Gammaproteobacteria bacterium
CTTTATTTCTACAACTATTTCGACAAACCCAAAATTCCCTATATTTTCTTAAATGCGTTCAATTTGGGCAAGACAATCTGGGATGATACAAGTTTAACGGAGCAAGGGATTCCCTTACAGGATGCGATAAACAAAAGACTGAGGCAAATTGACGACAACGCTTCCGACAACGGAGTTTTGATGGGGTCGGGGGATTATATCACTAAAGAAGAACTGGCTAAGTATGTGGGCGATCCAGAGGATAAGTTATGGACGGAACACGGCAATCCCGCAGAAGGAATCTCAAGGCTTGCTCCCAAACAGCAACCCGCTTACGTTTACGACTCCTATTTGGGTCTTAAATCCTCGGTTGATAACGTTCTCGGAGTCCACTCAACCACTCGTGGAGAGCGTCAGGGTAAGGAAACTCTGGGAGGCCGACAAATCCTAAGAGAGGCGGACTTCGGCAGGATTGATCTTTTAGTCCGAGGACTCGAACAGGTGGCCGATGAACTCTATAAAGCCTGGGTCCACATGATGAAAGTTTACTTCACCCAAGCCCACTACGAAAGAATACTAGGAAAAGAAGGCGCACAGGAGGTCATTGAATATTCAAGGGATTCGATAGAGGATGGGATTGAGATTTCAGTCAAAGAAGGCTCTACCCTTCCGGTGGATAAAGTTTCCCAAAGAGCTGAAGCGCTGGAGTTGGCTCAGATGGGACAGATCGACCCCATAACTTTATTTGAGAAACTGGACTGGCCCGACCCAAGGGAGAGTGCCAAAAGATTCTTCTTATGGAAAACTAAACCAATGGCCCTTTTCCCTGAACTTGCGGAACAGTTAGGCGAGGAAGGCAAGGAAGAAAAACACAACTACACCACGATCATTAAGTTTGAACTCCTGCCCCCGCAGGTCCAACAACAGCTTCTAGCCGAGCATTTGAATATCACCGCCCCAATTCAGGACCCGGCTTCGGTTGCTCAGGAAGAAATCGTGAGACTGGACTCAGGCGAAAACGTCCCTCCCTACCAGCAAGCAGATGAAGCCCACCTTACGGTTCATGACGCTTACATGAAAGGGCCTAAGTTTGAAGTCTTAACCCCGGTAATTCAAGGACTTCACCAGGCACACTTTCAGCAGGAGTTACAAATCGTTCAGGAGGGAGGACAAGGTGAAGCTGCTGCTGGCAATCAAGCGCAAACTCCAAACTTACCAGAAGGAAGTAGCGGAGAATAAAAAATATCCTTTCTTCAATAAGAAGAATACTCCTAAACAATGGGCGGGAAAAGTAGTAAAGGAGTTCCAAAATAGAGGGCCGTTTGAAGGTTTGGCTGGAATTTATAATCCTTACATGATGAATCCCTATATTCAACCGGTTGCAGAGCGGGTTGTAAGTAAAGCAAGAGTTAAAAATTATAAAATGGGCAGACCGAATAAATTAGTAAATGAAATTTTAGGGCAGACTGACGCTGTTTATAGACGTTTAAAAGAGGCTAATATTCCTGGTAAAGATTATGGTCCAGAAGTTTATCCGCAATAAATATGCCCTTTGTTTCTGAAAACCAAAGAAAATTCATGTATGCTCGACATCCTGATATTGCAAAGCGTTGGAGTAAGGAACAGGGAAAACTCCCCGCCATTAAACGCAAGCTCTCAAAGTATAAAAAGCCTGACGGTTATAGGTAAATCCTTTGGACTTGACTTGACAGCCTTTTGAAAATCCACGATCATTTATCTCGGTTATTAACAACCCCCGAAAATCGGGGGTTTTTTAGAGGCTCAAATCTCTCGTTGTCGCAACCAACGCTAAAAGTGCGGAGGAGGTTATATGCCAGATGATGCCAATTTTGGCGATCTCGGTGGAACCGAAATAGATGCACCCGAATCTTCTGCCCCGCCAGCAGTAAAAGGGGAAGATCAGGAAGTCCAAGCGGAGCCTGATAACAATATTCCTTTTCACGAGCATCCTCGGTGGAAGGAAGTTTACGGACAAGCTCAACTTGTCCCGCAGCTTAAAAAAGAATTGGAGGAATTGCGGTCACAGTTCAAACAGGGACCACCTCCCCAGACAGACGGGCAGCCTACACAATGGACGCCCAAAACCTGGGATGAGGTTCTTCAAAGAGCGGTGATGGCGATGGAATCCCGGATTGCCCAAGCGCAGGAGCAGCAATCAGCGCAGGTTCAAGAAGAGGACCGCCAGTTGGAGTCTGCCTTAGTAAGTCTTAGGACTGAAAAAGGGGAATTTGATGAACGGAAACTTCTGGAAACTGCTTATAAGTACGGCATTTCCGATTTAGGAAAAGCCTACGAGATTATGCAAATGTCGGGCGAAGCCGAGAAGAGAGGCGAGAAAATGGCCCTTAAAAAGACCAAAGCCTCGACTATCGGTTCTTCCAA
>CAYNFU010000068.1:0-2105 GCA_964396785.1 uncultured Gammaproteobacteria bacterium
CGTTGTGCTCGTCGCAGAATCCCCTTCTCTTTAGTATTACTTTGACAAATTCAATCAATTGAAGTATGATTTTGACATCATGCAATATCAGTCTTACCAATTGATTCATGTAAGCCGACCAGCTTAAAGGTTGGCGGGATTTTATTGGAAAAATTACCAGCCAACCAGCTGGTTTTTTTATTGGATAAAATATAACATTAATTATCATGAAAAAGGGTCCACTCACACCGAAAGGCTTTAGAGACATAACACCTTCCTTAGCTAAGAAGCGAAGAGAGGTTATTGGTAAAATTGCGGAGGTTCTTGAGAAGTTTGGTTTCTCTCCCCTAGAAACCCCCACAGTTGAATTTGCCGAGACTCTCAAGGGAAAGTACGGAGAGGATGAAAAACTAATATACGAGTTTACCGACAGGGGTGGGCGTAAACTAGCCCTTAGATACGACCTAACCGTTCCATTAGCACGATTTGTTGCCAACAATCTTAATGTTCTATCCCCCACCTTCTCTCGCTATCAAATAGGTCAAATCTTTAGAGGGGAAAATCCTCAAAAAGGAAGGTATCGTGAATCTACCCAGTTTGATTTAGACACTGTGGGAAGCGCGGATCTTGCCGAGGATGCAAAAATTATTGCCGCGGGAATTTTAGGAATAAGGAAACTCGGGCTAAAAGATGCTCAAATGGCGATAAATGACAGAAAAAACTTTGAGGGACTCTCTACCCAGGATATTCGAGCCATTGATAAGATTTACAAAGTAGGCAAAGAGAGTACCGAAAAGAGACTATTGGATTTTATAGAGAAAGTAAAACCAACGGGAGATCTAAGAAATATATTTCAAACCTTAGAAATCAAATTTGGCTTAAAAGAAGGGGTTGATTTCTTTTTTGACCCAACTCTCGCCAGGGGGCTTGATTATTATACGGGCTCAATTTTTGAGCTAAAGCCTAACGGAAAGCCAGAAGATCAAACAATTGGCGGCGGCGGACGCTATGACAATTTGGTTGGAATGTTTGCGGGCCGTACCATACCCGCCGTCGGGTTCTCATTCGGTATAGACAGAATTGTTGAATTAATTCCTTAATGAATCCTTATCGCCTACGTGCTTACTTAGCAATTCTTACGGCTACAATTATCTGGGGAGTAGCTGGACCTATCATAAAATACACCTTAGGCGGAATCGACGCGCTCTCCTTTTTAACTTACAGGTTTGGCCTCTCTTCCCTCGTTGCCGTCCTGTCTTTTATAATCTTTGGACTGCATTTGCCCCGCCGTCCTAAAACTCTACTAAAACTTCTTTTCTTTGCACTTCTTACTTCCACAATTTCTCTCGGGTTTTTATTTTTTGGACTTGAAAAAACTACGGTTTTGGACGAAACGATTATTACCATTATTAACCCCTTACTTATCGCAACGGCTGGTGCATATATTCTTAAGGAGCATGTAACCTTTAGGGAAAAAGTTGGGATGGGGATTGCCCTTTTGGGAACGGGCTTTATTGTTATCGAGCCAATTATCCAAAATGGGGGTGATGGAACTCGTCTTTCAGGAAACATCCTGATAGTTTTTTATATTATGTCAACAATAATTGCTTCAATTCTGGCTAAGCAACTTCTTCGAGAAGAGGTTAAGCCCTTAACCATGACAAATTCCTCCTTTGTCATCGGCTTTGTTTCGCTTTTACCGTTTGCCCTTGCCAAGTATGGGGCGGGGGGTCTTACTTCGACTATCCAAAATCTTTCTCTTCCATATCAGTTGGGGGTTTTTTATATGGCCTTACTTTCTGGAAGCTTGGCCTATACACTCTCACATGCAGGACAAAAAACAATTGAGGTAGGAGAAGCAGCAGTATTCTCATATCTTTATCCCCTTTTTGCTGCTCCCCTTGCGGTTCTTTGGTTGGGCGAAAAAATCACTTCGACGTTTATTTTTGGAAGTCTAGTAATAACAATTGGGGTTGTAATTGCCGAATATAAAAAACGAAAGAAAGGTGCTTAGATTCTGCTTCGAAACCTACTATTAAGTCTTTTTCTTTGGCTCTTCACGTAAGCTCTGATTAGTGGGTCACCCAAGCGTCTGTCACCTTGGTTTGCTCTAATATATTCTGCAA
>CAYNFU010000069.1:0-1967 GCA_964396785.1 uncultured Gammaproteobacteria bacterium
CGCTTTTCCGTACCTAAAATTTGTGCTCTTTTGGATGAAAGGTCTCCTATTACATCTCCCATAAATTCTTCCGGGGTTGAGACCTCAATTTTCATAATAGGCTCAAGAAGCACCATGTCGGCCCTCCTTGCGGCTTCCTCAAGAGCCAAGGAGCCTGCAATTTTGAATGCGATTTCGGATGAGTCAACATCGTGGAAACTCCCGTCATAAACAGCCACCTTCATATCAACCATGGGATAACCCGCCAAAATCCCGTTTTCCATCTTTTCTTTGACCCCCTTTTCAATCGGAGAAATAAATTCCGAAGGAATTGCCCCTCCTTTAATTTCGTTTTTGAATTCAAATCCTTCACCCCTGCCCAAGGGTTCGATTCTAAGAAAACAATGTCCGTATTGCCCCCGGCCTCCGGTTTGTCTTATGTATTTCCCTTCTCCCTCGGCAATCTTTTTGACGGTTTCTTTATAAGCAACCTGGGGGGCGCCGGTTCCCGCCTCTACATTAAATTCTCTCTTCATCCTGTCCACCAAGACTTCGAGCTGAAGCTCTCCCATCCCCGAGATAATGGTCTGACCAGTTTCCGGGTTAGATTTGATTCTAAATGTAGGGTCCTCGTCGGAGAGCTTCCCCAAGGCAATTCCCATCTTTTCCTGGTCGCTTTTGGTGGCAGGCTCAATTGCGAGAGATATGACGGGTTCTGGGAATGAGATTGACTCAAGGAGTATTGGGTGTCCAGGGTCGCAGAGTGTATCGCCGGTTGTGGTATCTTTAATTCCGACTGCGGCGACTATTTCTCCGGCGTATGCAGAATCGATAAGTTCCCTCTGGTCCGCGTGAAGAAGAACGAGTTTTCCAATTCTCTCCTGTTCCTGTTCTGTAGTGTTATAGACTACTTGACCCGCCGAAAGCTTCCCAGAATAAATCCTAAGGTAAACCAGGCGCCCCACATGCGGGTCTGTGGTTACTTTAAAGGCCAAAGCCGAGAAAGGCGCCTCGTTTTTTCTTTCTCGAACCTCTTTTTCGCCGGTCTTTGGATTTATCCCCCCAACTGCCGGAAGGTCGAGAGGTGAGGGAAGATATTCAATTACTCCGTCAAGAAGTAGCCTTACCTCTGCGGTTCTATTGTCTCCTCCGAAAATGGGGAAGAATTTGCCGGAAATTACCCCTTTCCTTATAGCCCTTTTAAGCTCAATTTCGGTCGGTTCAATTCCTTCAAGGTACTTTGCCAGAGCCTCATCGTCGTATTCCGAAACTTTCTCAATAAGCTCTTTTCTGTGCTTTTTAGCTTGTTCCACTAAATCCGCGGGAATTTCTCCTTCGCTTAGTTTATTGTCCTCAATACCCTTGTAGGTTAATGCCTTCATTTTGATAAGGTCAACCACTCCGGTATGGGCGTGTTCAATACCTATGGGGATGGTAATTGGTGCAGCATTTGCTCCAAGACGCTCGTGGATGGATTTTATTGAGCCTTCAAAATCAGCTCCAATAAGGTTTAGTTTATTTAGAACGCAGATTCGGGGGACTTTATATTTATCGGCTTGCCTCCAAACTGTTTCAGACTGGCTCTCAACCCCGGTTCTTCCGTCAAAAACCATGATAGCTCCGTCTAAAACCCTAAGGGACCTTTCAACCTCAGCCGTAAAATCAATATGTCCCGGAGTATCTATGATATTTATTCGATAGTGGCCGTTTTCAATAACTGAGGCAGTTTGCAGGTCCCAAAAGGTTGTAATTGCTGCGGAAACTATGGTGATTCCCCGCTCCCTCTCCTGCGCCATCCAGTCGGTAACCGTAGTTCCTTCGTCGACTGAGCCTTGTTTATAAGTCTTTCCTGTTTCAAATAAAACGCGCTCTGTAGTAGTGGTTTTTCCAGCGTCGATATGGGCAATAATGCCTATATTTCGGATTTTCTCCAATGGAACGGTACGGTCCTTGGTGACCGTCATAACCATGGCAGATTTTTTCTTAGT
>CAYNFU010000070.1:0-1924 GCA_964396785.1 uncultured Gammaproteobacteria bacterium
ACTTAACGATTTGGGAGTGGCCTGCTCTTTTTCTTTTAGCACCCCTTAAGGTTTTTACGCCTTTGTCGAAGGGGGATATCTATGTTATCGAAGCCGATTGCGATAGACCTCACGAGGGAAAATTTCTTAGCAATTTTCTTAAGCCGGAAGTGACACTTTGGTTGAATGTTTCTCGAACCCACATCATGAACTTTGAGAAAATAGCCGCTGGAAGAAAAGTAAATTTGGAGGAGGTTATAGCGGAGGAATTTGGCAACTTTGCCAAACAGACGACAAATTTGGTTATTGGCAACGGAGATGATGTGTACATCGAAAAGTTTCTGAAAACAAGACGCGTAAAACATGAGAGCGTTTCTCTAAAAAATCAAAGATTTGATTATAAAGTTGATCTGAATGGGACTAGCTTTATGATTGGCAAACAAGAATATAAATTTAAACATCTCCTTCCGAGAGACACTTTTTATCAGATAGCGGAGTGCAAGAAACTTATGGATTATTTAGGTTTTAAGTTTGATAAAAAGTTTGTCAGGTTTAGGCTTCCTCCCGGCAGGAGTTCTGTTTTTAGAGGGATCAAGGGCGTAACTATTGTAGATAGCGCTTACAACGCAAATTTAGCATCCATGACTGCTGTGATAGATATGTTTGCACAGATAAAGGCTAAGGATAAATGGGTTGTAATTGGGGACATGTTGGAGCAGGGTCGGCAGGAGCAAGAGGAACACGAAAAATTGTCAAAAGTGATTGTAAGCTATTCTTTTCAAAAAATAATTTTAATGGGGCCAAGAGTTTCAAAATATACCAGCCCTTTGATTTCTGGTAATGTTGTATCCTTCTTGACTCCTAAAGAGGTTTTAGATTATTTGAAAGCTAATATTCAGGGAGGAGAGATGATTTTATTTAAAGGAGCAAGATTTATGGAGGGGATTATTGAAAACTTACTTCTTAATAAAGATGACGCGAAGCTTCTGGATAGAAGAGAAAAAATTTGGGAAATAAGGAGGAAAAAATGGGGGCTTTAGATAAAATAGTAGTATTGCACGGCTGGACATACTCTTTGGACAAGTGGAATAAATTTGTGGAGTTCCTGAAAGGTTCTGGATTTGAAGTCGAGGTTATTAAAATTCCCGGGTTAACAGAGAATAACATGGAAGTCTGGGATTTGGATAAGTATTCCGTATGGTTGAGGGACAGGCTTTCTAAAGAAGAAGACAAAATTATTCTTCTGGGACATTCAAACGGAGGCAGAATCGCCTCTCATTTTGCGGCTAAATTTCCGGCCAAGATCAAAAAACTGATTTTAGTGGATACGGCGGGAATGTACCATAAAGAGCCAGCTTTAGAGATAAAAAGATTTTTGTTTGGTGCAGCAGCCAAGATAGGCAAAAGAATTACCAACTCGAATATTTTAAGAAAGTTTTTGTATAGACTTGCTTGGGAGAAAGACTATCAGGAAGCTACTCCTACTATGCGAAAAACGATGTTGAATTTAATAAACAGTGATTTGGCCCCGGAGTTTAAAAAAATAAAAACACCAACTCTGATTATTTGGGGCGAGAATGATAGGATTACGCCTCTTTCCGATGGGCAGCTGATAAATAAGCTAATTAAAAATTCAAAACTGAAAATAGTAAAAGGTGCTCGTCACTCACCTTTTTATACACACGCGGGTGAAGTGGTAAGAATTATTAAACATGATATTTAATTCCCTTGGCTCAAATTACGATTTTGGCTATGTGGTAAAGAGCCTGTTTGGCTTTGGTTTTTTGGATGGAAGGAAAAACCTCAAAAATGTTCTTCAAAGTAGGTTTAAGGGGGATGTAGAACTTTTCTATAAAGGTAGGCAGGCAATTGAGGCAGCATTAAGAATTTCCAGGTTAAGAAAGGGCGAATATGTAGCAATAAACGGGTTTACCTGCTACGTGGT
>CAYNFU010000071.1:0-1774 GCA_964396785.1 uncultured Gammaproteobacteria bacterium
TACTTTCAACCTGTGTTAGGTCAATTTCGCCCCCGGGCGGTAAAAGCTTCGAAAGTTATGGCGGATAGATAGTTGCTTCCACGATTGTTCCGTGGGGAAATAGAAGCTCGGGGGTCAGCATGTCGATCCACGGGATACCGTCTTGGTAGACGATTGCTCCTCCATGGTCCATGCAAGTCCATTTACGGCCAGCAATTACAAGCCGTGTCCCAAGCTCCCACTCCATTGGGCAGGCTATTCCAACTTCCGCCCAAAGGCTCCACTCCTGGGTTCCTTCCCAAACCTTGCTCACGCAAGTACCGTTTGGTGGATCCCCTATATAGATCAGGCAGTTAGGAGGACCCCAAGGAGGCCAGTAGTGCGAGACCCGAACCAGGACGGAATTTCCAGAGTAAGCTGTTGAGCCAGCGGCAGAATTGGACTCAGCAACCGGTTCGGGTGGTGTTACGGTAAAGGGGGTACGGTCACCGCTTCCACTTGCAGAGTGAGGGTCCCATCATCGATGTTCTCGAGGACTCCCGTCATCCTGGTGACCACAATCAGAAGATCTGGTACCCCATCGAAGGTCTCCCCCTCTTGCTCAATGTCGACGGCAAGCCCGGAAATCTCCCAGATCTGGGCATACGGGTCGACGGGTTCCTTGGGCCGGGTCTCGGCGTAGGCGGTATTTGCCCCCAAGAGAGCAAGACCAGCGAACACGATATAACCTACGATCTTGATGACCTTCCAGAACTGTACGGCCCGCATCCTGACATTCGAGAAACGATCAGACTGTGCTGTCACGGCTGTGTCTCCTTTTCCCTTATCAGGGATTTGTATTTCGAAGCTCTTGTAAATGTTCACCCAAACCGGGTCGCCCACCCTATTTAGGCTCGAAAAGTATACTCTTTCACCCTATATTATTCAACCTTTCCTCATAAAACTTTTTTATGTTAGATTTAAAGTGTGAAGTTAAACGTTAAGCTACCAACAATTACACTTCCAAAGCTTCCAATTCCTAAAGCTTCTTTGAGTGTTTTGACGATACTGACCCTTACGCTACTGGGTTTTTTTGGATACAAAACCGTTACCCTGGGAAATTCATTGGCTAATCTTCAAAAAGAGAAAAATACACTCTCGGAGGAACTCTCAAAAACCTCAAATGAACTTAGTGAGATAAAAAATCAAGACCAAGTAAAAATAAATCTCGAGCTAAAAGCAAACATCAAAAATATTGAAACTACCTATTCCTCCGCAGTCAATTCTTATGAGGAACTCCTGAAACTCAAAGAATCAACAGACGACACGGAAGATTTGGATGAACTTTTTACAGAAGCTCTGGTACTTCTTTCTAAACAAAATTATTCTTCAGCTTCGGCAACTCTCTCCACTCTGAATAAACAAATAGATGAACAACAAGCCAAACTGACTGCAACGGTTGTAGCAATTCCCCAAAATGTCCCTACTTCTAATGCACCCCCCGGATCTGGCTATTCCCGCCAGCAAGTTTCCTCAGACGCCGGAAATTTTATGGTTTCTCTAGTTGCCGCAGATTTAGGCTCTACCAAAGTTATTGTTGATACAGCCTCGGATGGAACTTGTGGCGATAATTGCCCTGTTCTACCTCTCGCTACTTATGTTTCAAGGTCTGGAGCCTATGCTGGGGTCAACGGAACCTATTTCTGCCCAGCCTCTTATCCATCCTGTGCAGGAAAAACCAACTCATTTGACCTTCTTGTTATGAATAAAAATAAAACCTACTTCAATTCCGACAATAATGTTTACAGCAATAACC
>CAYNFU010000072.1:0-1732 GCA_964396785.1 uncultured Gammaproteobacteria bacterium
AAAAGGAGTCAGTCTAGCTTCAGCCGAGCCCCATATCGCTTCCTTGAAAGATTCGGCAAAAACAATTATCTGGGTAGCGGTTGAAGGAAAAGTGGCCGGGGCCCTGGCCCTGGAGGATTCTTTAAGGGAGGAATCGAAGGAGGCCATAAAGAAGCTTCACGAACTTGGAGTAAAAACGGCCATGCTGACGGGGGACAAAAAAGATGTAGCGGCTGAGGTTGGAAAAAGGCTGGGAATAGACACGGTCTTTGCCGAGGTTTTGCCGGAACAAAAAGTGGATAAAGTAAAGGAATTGCAAAGTAAGGACCATATCGTCGGTATGGTGGGGGACGGGGTAAACGATGCACCGTCCTTAAAGCAGGCACACGTCGGTATCGCCATCGGGGCAGGAACGGACGTCGCCATCGAAAGTGCAGAAATAGTCCTGGTCAAAAATAATCCACTCGACGTTGTCAAGGTAATCAGTCTCAGTCGGAAAACAGATGCAAAGATGAAGCAAAATCTGGCCTGGGCAACTGGGTATAACGTTCTGGCAATTCCGGCCGCCGCCGGGGTCTTTATTTCTTGGGGAATTAGGCTCCGTCCCGAATATGGAGCCTTACTGATGAGTGCCTCTTCCTTAATCGTTGTTGCCAACGCCCTTCTTTTGAGAAAAGTAAAACTATAGAAATTTTCAAGTATTGAAGTTGGGCCAAGAGTACTATCCTACCCTGGTCAGCTCTTCTAGGCGACCTTGATATAAAGCCAAGCCATAACGTTGTGCCATCCTTCTATTCCAATCAAACATATCAAAATCTTTTTTAGGTTTTATGACAACAAAGACCGACAAAAATGAGACGTCTCGAAGTAGTTGAATGAAGGTCTTTGGCTCTCCCCAGCCTTTGGGAACATATGTTCTTGAGTCTCTCACAAACTCTTCTATAAGATCTGCTTGGGAGGATAAACGGCTGTCTCTTGTCAAAAATACTAACGAAGCTTTACTCCCGTTTGCAACAACATGGAAAGGCAAAAAGTTCCAAGTCAAAATGTTCCCTAAGTCTACAGGGCTGAAATAAGCAGCGGATTCTGGTCTGTTGTAATGCTTCCACGTCCTTCGGTTGTGTTTGCGTCCTGGGTGAGTATGGCCAAACCCCACTACTACTTTGTTTTCATCAAGCTCAGTTTGTCGAAGGAACGCCAAATAATCTCTCAATGTAATAGACTTGGAATTACCGACCCAAGAATCTTTGTGAACCAAGTTAACACTAAGATTTTTCGGATCTGCTACAAAATACCAATAGCGCTCTTTGCCATCCTCATCTGTCCTGCTTGTAATTGCTTTAATTCCTTTTAACCAGTCATCACCAAGCAGTATAGTTTCTGGGAGGGCTATTTCGGGAATTATTCTTTCGGGAAAGCCATGCAACCAGGAAATGTACTCTCGCGCCCCCTTTCCGTATTTGGGATCTTTGGTCCTTAGGCTCTCCTCAAAGTCTTGGCGACTGGGGCGGACATACTCTTGTCTTATCGAGGCAAGTTTTAAAAGATGTGCTTCAAGGTCATTTTGACCCCATACGAGTCCTAGTTGTCTTTCTCCTCCCTCTTTTAGCATAAATGAGCACCTATTATATTATAGGGTTGCCTGGAAATCAATTAGTTTATGCAACGCCAATGCGACACTTCTCCGAAGATACAAATTGTGAAAATTAGAGGTTGACTTAGGAAATGCTTAGCAGGTATAGTGAAGGCGAAT
>CAYNFU010000073.1:0-1579 GCA_964396785.1 uncultured Gammaproteobacteria bacterium
AAAATAACAACAGCCCAAATGACCGGCGGCAGCCAAAGTTGAATAACAGTCTTCGACTTAATTATTCTCTTCACTTTGATTATTATAACCTTCCGTCTTCATTTTTTTAAATAAAGTGTACCCGGCAAAGCCCATCAGACCCGCACCAAAAATAATCAGGATTACGGGCAAAACTGGAAACTTCTTTTTGGGACTTTCCTCATCACCCTCCGGCTCCAACGTTTTGAGCTGCTCTCTTAATCCCAAAACCTGGTCACTACTTGAAGTCTGACTTTCCAAAACAATCTCTTCCTTCGGACTGGGCTTCGGAGTCGGCTTTTTTGTTGGAGTGGACGTGGGGGTTGGGGTAGGAGTTAGAGTAGGGGTTGGAGTCGGAGTGGGGGTGGAGGTTGGTGTCGGCGTGGGAGTGGGGGCCAAACATGACTCCCCCGTAGAATTAAATCTGTCCCTACTGCTACTGGACAATACTGCCAGAGCCCCCTCCCCATCTGTAGCCCTACCGATAGAAACGCCGTCTCCTGGTCCAGATGTATAGGAGTATTCTTCGACAAGATTTAAAGAGCCATCAAAAAATTTGACCGCGTCCGCCGTGGTCTTGTTCCAGTTAAAATTTCCGCTTTGGAAAGAAACGCATTTTTTCGAAGGCAGCAAGCTACCTGCAGGAATGGTGTATTTTTCAGAACCGCCGCTATCATCTATGGTCCATCCTGAGATATCAATCGTTTCTTCTCCCTTGTTATACAATTCTATCCATTGGTCAGGACTTATCTGAAACTCATTTATCACCACCCGTGCGTTTGCCGCTCTTGGAAAAAATATAAATAGCAAAAAGGGGAGAAGGAACAGGAGCAGTTGATTTTTGGGCATGCAAAAATTTTTCTAGTAGTTTACGTGCAGATAGAGGGTATCGAGATTAGAGACGTCGTGGTCCACGCGAACATACTTCAAAAGACATTTACCTCCATAATAGCCCTGAAACAGTGTTCCTCCCCGAACAGCTCTTACTTCGTTTGAGGAACTGTTGATGTCAATACCGTTATGAAATGTGTAAATCGATTTTACCCACGTATTTCTGGTCGCCCAAGTACTTCCATAACCCTGAGAAAACTGGATTTTTGGATTAATGGGCCAGGGCCAAGATCCACCTGGATTAAAGGCGTCTCCATCCGAACTTCCACAACTTGAGCCAGAACAATTTTCGTAGTCGACTTCCCCCTTAAGATAATTGAACGGATTTTGAGTGTTTGATCCCTCTTTAACAATAAAATGGACGTGTGAACCACTCGAATTACAGGAGCTTCCTTGAATAATGGATGCGATTCTCTGGCTTTCACTTACTCTTCCCACTTCAGTTTCCACCCCCTTACCTGCAAGAATTCCCAAGATTGCTGCATATTCCGCCTGAGCTTGAGCAAGAAGCTGTTGGAAACGTTTTTCGTCATTCTTTGTTGCCGCCAGTAAATTTGCCTTGGCCGCTTTTTGCGCACCCAGCGTCTTTTTCTGTTCCCCAAGTTGTTTCTGAAGGGTTTCCTGGTCGGTTTTTTCTCCTTGATACGTAATTTGGGCCGCTTGAAGGCGG